>JAWOJH010000129.1:0-4109 GCA_046481725.1 Methyloceanibacter sp.
CTAGTGGATCGACTCTAACTTTTGCTTCCCCTGTTGGACAGCGGTGACGATGCGGTTGGGGTTTGGGCGGTCCAGACGAAGGGTTTGGGGTCCGGCAGTGTTTTCCTCGACAAAGCGTTGATGGGGGCCTGCGCTGCGGTCGCGATGATCGTTTCAAGGCGACGGCGATCTCCACGGTCTCCTGTTCTCATGCCGACTGCTTCGACCAATTTGGGAATCGTCCGAAGGAATCAGACCACTAGGAGACTCAAGCCAATTTGCTCTGACAATGCCATACAGCCCGTCCGTACCAAGCCAGCGTGTTACTGTGATAGTGCCCTCTGGCGCGCTGCACCCCATATACAGACGGCCCCGCCCGCGCCTCGCGAGCCGGCAAACCGAAGAGCGACGATGAACGAGCTGATGCAGTCGGAAAAAGTGCAAGCCGATATCGAGGCCGTCCTCGGGCTCGACCGGCCGAAGACGCGCCTCCAGCGCTGGCGCACGCCTCTTGTCATCGGCGCGCTCGCCGTGGCCGCACTCCTGCTCTATCTCCTGTGGGGAACGGGCGGCTCGAACAGTGGAATCAACTACGTGACCGAGCCCGTGACCAGGGGCGATCTCACCGTGACCGTCAACGCCACGGGAACGGTGCAGCCGACCAATGAGGTCGAGGTCTCAAGCGAGCTGTCCGGCATCGTCCGCACCGTTCTGGTGGACTACAACAGCAAAGTGACAATCGGCCAGACGCTTGCCGAGCTCGATACCGACAAGCTCAAATCGACGGTGGACAGCTCGCAGGCCAAGCTCGCGGCCGCCAAGGCAAAGGTGAGCGAGGCGGAAGCCACGGTCGTGGAGACGCGGCTCGAACGGGAACGCCAACAAACCCTGGTCACTAGGAAGGTCGGGGCGGGACAGCAGCTCGAAACCGCTGAAGCCGCCCACCAGCGCGCGCTCGCAGCGCTCGAAAGTACCAAGGCCGACATTTCGGCCGCCGCCGCCGATCTGGCGCTGAACGAGACGAACCTGAGCAAGGCGCTCATCCGCTCCCCCATCACCGGCGTGGTGTTGAGCCGCAATGTCGAGCCGGGCCAGACCGTGGCGTCGTCGCTGCAAGCGCCGATCCTGTTCACCATCGCCGAGGACCTCACCAAAATGGAGGTCCAGGTGGATGTCGACGAGGCCGATGTCGGCAACGTCAAAGAAGGACAGAAGGCGACCTTCACCGTCGATGCCTATCCGGACAGGCAATTTATCGCGGAGATCCGGGAATTGCGCTTCGGCTCTGAGGTCGTCCAGGGCGTCGTCACCTACAAGGCCGTTCTGACCGCGGACAATTCCGAGCTGCTGCTTCGCCCTGGCATGACGGCGACCGCCGATATTTTGGTGGAGAAGGTCGCCGACGCCGTGACCGTTCCCAACGCCGCACTGCGGTTCTCCCCGCCGGCTGGGACGGAAAACGAGGATCGGCGGAGCTTCCTGCAGAAGATCCTACCCGGCATGCCGAGGCTACGCCGGCCGAGCAGCCCCCATGCGACGTCCGGGTCTGATCGGAAAGTTTGGACTCTCGTGGACGGCGCGCCTGAGGAGGTGAGCGTCACCGTGGGCTCGAGCGACGGCAAGCGCACGCAGATCATCAAGGGCGACCTCGCGCCGGGGCAGGCGGTCATCGTCGACACCGCGACGAGCAAGTGACCGCAGATGGCGCGACGGCAAAAAGCCAAAGCCGCTAGTCCGCTGCGGCCTACCCTGATCGAGCTGCGGAACGTCACCAAGATCTATGGGCGCGGCGAGGCCCAGGTCCGGGCTCTCGACGGTATCAACCTTCGCGTCCAGCAAGGCGAGTTCGCCGCGGTCATGGGCCCCTCGGGCTCGGGCAAGTCGACGGCCATGAACATCATCGGCTGTCTCGATCAGCCAACGAGCGGCAGCTATTGGTTCAATGGCGTGGAGGTCAGGCGCCTCGACCGCAAGCAGCGCGCTTTGCTGCGGCAGAACTATCTCGGCTTCGTGTTCCAGGGCTTCAATCTTCTGGCCCGCACCACCGCCGTCGAGAATGTCGAGCTGCCGCTGATCTATCGCGGCATGGGCTTCAAGGAGCGCCGCGCGCTCGCACTGGATGCGCTCGACCGGGTCGGGCTCAAGGCCCGCGCCAGCCACATCCCAGGTGAGCTCTCGGGCGGCCAGCAGCAGCGCGTCGCCATTGCCCGCGCCATCGTCACCGAGCCCTGCGTGCTGCTCGCCGACGAGCCGACCGGCAATATCGACACCAAGACCAGCATCGAGATCATGAATCTTTTGGTGGGCCTCAATCGCGAGCAGAAGATCACCATTCTCATGGTCACGCACGAGTCGGACATGGCCGCGTATGCTGACCGCATCATCCACTTTCTTGACGGTAGGATCGCGAGCGACGTGCCCAACAAGGAAGCCGCGTAATGTTCTACGAGACCTTGAAGCTCGCGGTCCAGACGATCCGGCGCAACGCCTTGCGCTCGTTTCTCACGCTGCTCGGCATCGTCATCGGCGTATCGGCGGTCATCGCCATGGTCACCATCGGCAACGGCACCACCGCCAAGGTCGCGGCCGAGATGGCCAAGCTCGGCAGTAACGTGCTGTTCGTCCGTCCCGGCCAGTTCGGTCCCGGGCGTTCGAGCGCCACGGCAAAGCCGTTCAACACGCGCGACATCGCCGAGTTGCGCAGCCAACTCCACGGCGTGCGCGCCGTGGCGCCGATGGCGCAGCAATCCGTCACCGTTATCTATGGCTCCGAGAGCCGGAATGTCGGCGCGATCGGCACGGACGGCAGCTATGTCGTCACCCAGGATTGGGGCCTGACGGCGGGTCGCAACTTCCTCGACGGGGAGGTGCGCAGCGGCCGTGCGGTCTGCATCATCGGCGAGACGGTGCACGAGAAGCTGTTCGGCTCCACGGAGGCCATCGGCAAGCGGCTCCGGGTCAACAACGTCTCCTGCGAGGTGATCGGGCTCCTGGAAGAGAAGGGCGAGTCCGGCTTCGGCACCGATCGTGATGACGTCGTGCTGATACCGTTGCGCACCTATCACCGGCGCATCGCCGGCAACACCGACATCAACACCATCAACGTGTCGGCCCTCGACGGCGTTGACACCTCGAAGGTGCAAGCCGACATTGAGCGTCTGTTGCGCGAGCGCCGCGGCATCACCGAAGGCGAGGAAGACGACTTCCGTGTCGCCGACATGAAGCAGATCGCCGAGACCCAGACGACCACGACATCGATTCTCACAATGTTGCTCGGCGCGGTGGCAGGCGTCAGCCTGCTCGTTGGCGGCATCGGCATCATGAATATCATGCTGGTATCGGTGACGGAGCGCACGCGCGAGATCGGCATCCGGCTGGCCATCGGCGCCCAGGAGTCTCAGGTCCTGATGCAGTTCGTGGTGGAAGCCGTGGTGTTGTCGCTGTTCGGAGGCGCGGTCGGCGTCATCCTGGGGCTGGGCCTGGCGGCTGCTGCATCGACCGGCATGAGCATCCCGTTTGTGCTCGACCCGAGCATCGTTCTGATCTCATTCGGCTTTTCGGCGCTGATCGGCGTCGTGTTCGGCTATTTCCCGGCGCGGCGCGCCGCACAGCTGAACCCGATCGAGGCGCTCCGTCACGAATGATGGAGCGTTGCTAGGCGGCCGTGATCCACAGGCGGCTATCTCTACGCCCGCCACGCCAGCGAACGAAACCAGTATGGCCAGGGACGTCGCCGAGGTCCCTCGAAGCCAAGATGGGCCTGGGCCTCGATAGGGTCGACATCGATCGAGCGCCTCCTGACGGGAGCAGGGCCCATCGGGAAGCAATCTGCAGCTGGCAACCCGCCGCCGGCCACCGACGCCCAGGGTCGCACCGTCGACTTCAAGAACACCGTCATCATCATGACGTCGAACCTGGGCACCCAGGAGCTGAAGCGCAAGGCGTTCGGGTTCAGCGCCGACTCGGAGGAGATCTCCTACGCGCGCATCAAGGAGAAGGTGACGGAGGAGCTGAAGAAGCAGTTCCGGCCCGAGTTCCTCAACCGGATCGACGAGGTCATCGTGTTCCACGAGCTCACCATGGATGAGGTCAAGGCCATCGTCGACCTCATGCTGGTGAGGGTCCAGGAG
>JAWOJH010000186.1:0-21633 GCA_046481725.1 Methyloceanibacter sp.
GCGCGGCGTGCGCGGCGAACGGATCGTGCTCCGAAGCCGCGAAGTGAACCTCACGCGCGCCGTTCGGCTGCTGCATCCGCGCTTCCCGCTTTATGTCGCCCCGTGGGGCGACGGTCTCTACATGATCGGCGCCCCACGGGACGACATAAAGCGGGAAGCGCGGATGCAGCAGCCGAACGGCGCGCGTGAGGTTCACTTCGCGGCTTCGGAGCACGATCCGTTCGCCGCGCACGCCGCGCAAACTAGGCAGATCGCCCTTGGCACCGTGTCCCCGGCAATCGATGATCAGGTCTGCGCCGCTTGGCGGTTCGCCTTCGGCAAGCTTGAAAGTGACGCCAGCTTCGATCGCCGCGTCCAGCAGAAAGCGCAGCGCCGGCTCCGGCGCGAGATGCGCTTCCTCGGCATAGAACAGACCGCCGGCGAAGCGATTGCCGAGACCGGGCTCCAGCGCCGCGAGTTCCGTCGGCGACAGGCGCCGATGCCCGCCGGTCATCCGGGTGAAGCGGTCGAGCTCGGCCCGATCGCGGGCCAGCGCCAGCACCAGCGTGCCGTTGGCGACGGTCCCCGGATAGGTTTCGCGCCAGAGCGCGATGCCGCGCCGCCCCAGGTCTCTGACGATCGGCTCGGCGCTCTCTTCCTCGCAGCGCGGCGCGAGCATGGCCCCCGCATAGACGCTGCAAGATGAAGCGAATGGTTTCGCGCTGCGCTCATGGAGCGAAACGGAGTGGCCGCGCTTGGCCAGCGTCAGGGCCTGCCACAGACCCACAACGCCGGCGCCACGCACGGCAATCGAGAGGGGTTTCGCCATCAATCGCCCAGCGCCGCGCCGTCGCGGCGCGGATCGGCGCCGCCTTCCAGCCCATCCGGCGTGACGGCGATGATGTGCTGGCCGCTGGTCAAATCGGCGCGGCGCACGCTGTGACCCATGGCTTCAAGAGACGCGGCAAGTCCGTCCCATTGGGTTCCCGATTCGAGCAGCACGATTTTTTCCATACCGCCGAAATTGACCAGGGCGGCCGCTGCCGCAGCATCGAGTTGCCAATCGATCAGCGCGACGATCGCCTTGAGGTTGAACATGATGATCGCCGGGCCGCCGGGGCTGCCGAGGACGTAGCGCAGCGCGCCGTCGTCGCCGAGCACGATGGTCGGATTCATGGCACTGCGCGGCCGCTTCCCAGGCTCCACGCGATTGGCGATCGCGCGTCCTGTCTCGTCGGCGGGCGCGAAGGAGAAATCCGTCAGTTGATTGTTGAGCAGAAAGCCGCGCACCATGCTGCGCGCGCCGAACGCATGTTCGATGCTCGTGGTCATGGCGAAGGCGTTGCCCGCGTCGTCGACGATGGAGATGTGGCTGGTGCCGCCGCCGGGTTGCGTGCCGTCGCGGCCGAAGGCGCCTTGCTGCACATTCGGCGGCGAGCCCGCCGCCACCTGCGACTGGGCGCGCGCCGGATCGATCAGCGCGCGGCGCTCGGCGATATAGCCGGGATCGAGCAGGCCGGCGAGCGGCACCGGTACGAAATCGGTGTCGGCGAGGTAGCGCGCGCGGTCGGCAAGGGCGAGCCGAGTGGCTTCGGCGACGATATGGGCGGCGCGCGGCGAGGGCGGCGCGACGCCGAGATCGAAAGGCTCGATCATGGCGAGCGCCTGGGCCACCGCGACGCCGCCGGAGGATGACGGACCCATGCCGCAGACATTATGCGCGCGATAGAGCATGCAAACCGGTTCGCGCTCGTAAGCGCGATAGTCAGCAAGATCCTCTGAGCTCAGCAGGCCGGGCTTGCGCGGATCGGCCTGCACGGCGGCGGCGATGTCACGGGCAAGATCGCCCTGATAGAACATATCGGGGCCGCCGCGCGCGATCATCTCGAAGGTCTCGGCGAGCGGGGAATTGGTCAGCCGGTAGCCTGCCGGCAAAGGCCGGCCGTCCGCATCGAAGAAATAGCCGCGGGCTTCCGGTGCGAAGCTTGCGGGGTCCATTCCGGCGAGCATGGTGGCGAGACGCGGCGAGACCGCGAACCCGTCGCGTGCCAGCGCAATGGCCGGCTGGAACAGTTCCTCCCAGGGAAGCTTGCCGAATTTGTTATGCGCGAGCTTGAGTGCGGCGAGCACGCCGGGAACGCCGACCGGCAGCCCGCCGGCGATCGCTTCGCCGCGGGGAAGGGGTTTCCCCTCCGCGTCGAGGAAGAGCTCGGGCATGGCCGCCGCCGGCGCGGTCTCGCGGCCGTCGATGCTGGTGAGGCGCTTGGCCGCCGCGTCCCAATAGAGGATATAGGCGCCGCCGCCGATGCCCGAGGATTGCGGCTCGACCAGATTGAGCACCATCTGGACCGCGATGCCGGCGTCCACCGCGCTGCCGCCTTTGCGCAGGATGGCAAGCCCGGCTTCCGCCGCGAGCGGATGCGCGGCCACCACCATTTGCCGTTTGGCCTTGACCAGCGGCTTCGGCCGGATGCCGGTGGCGGCTTCCGGCTGCTCGAAGGCCTGCGCGTGCGTGCAAAGCACGGTTGCGCCGCAGGCAAGTGAGAGCAGCAGCGGAAGGAACATTAAAGTTCGGCCTGTCATGCGCGCAGCATAACGGTTTCTCCGATGGAGCTACAGGCTCCATACCTCCCCTCAAGGGGAGGTATGACGTGAGTTGATGTGCCGGCACTAATGAAAGTCGCGGGATTTGGGGATGATGCGCTCGGCGCGCGGGTGGCGGCGCGGGTGCCAGCGCGGGTGGAGGCGCTCGCGGCCGGAAAGCGGGCGGGCGACATGGTCGGCCGGCGCGAGCGGAAGCTTCGGTTCGTCTTCGGGCGCGCCGCGCCACGAGCCTGGATCGGGGCGGCGGACCTCATCGGCATTGGCGAGCGCCACGTTCATGGCTTCGCCGTCGTCGGCGAGGAGGTTCAGCCAATCGCTGCGGTCCTCGAGCCGCGCGGCGACGACATGGATGATGTCCTCATGCCGCTGAATACGGCCATGCACCACGACGAGCCGCGCACCCATCACCACTTTCCGCATCCGCTCGAGCACGTTCGGCCAGATCACCGAATTGGCGACGCCGGTCTCGTCCTCGATGGTCATGAACACCACGCCTTGCGCCGAGCCCGGGCGCTGGCGCACCAGAACCACGCCAGCGACCTTGACCCAGGCACCGTCGCGCATGGTTCTGAGATTGGCGCAGGCCGCGATGCGTGACGCTGAAACGCGCGCGCGCAGGAAGCTCATCGGGTGGGCCTTCAGCGAAAGCCGGAGCGTGCGGTAGTCATTCACCACATGCTCGGAGAGCGGCATCAGGGGAAGTGCAACTTCCGGCTCGGCGCCGGTCTCAGCCTGGTTGGCATGGTCGAACAGCGGCAGCGGCAGGTCTTTCGGCAGGCCGCGCACCTCCCACAAGGCCTGCCGCCGGTCGAGCCCGAGCGAGCGAAACGCGTCCGCCGCCGCGAGCCTTTCGAGCGTTGCGCGCTTGAGCCCGCTCCGCCGCCACAGATCGCGCATGTCTTTGAATTTCTCCCTCCCCACATTTTGATTGTCATGCCCGTGAAAGCGGGCATCCAGTAACCCCTGACCTTCGTTATCCAGGGGGCAGTGGTTACTGGATCGCCCGGTCAAGTCGGGCGATGACAGGACCGGGTGAGGGGGCATGAACAGATGCGGCATCGATTCGGCGGAAAGGCCGTCGCGGATCGAAACGAGGCGTTTCACGTCGTCCTCGCGCAAGCCGTCGATCTGGCGCAAGCCCAGCCGCAGCGCGAAGCTGGCTTTTGTTTGCGCGACCGCGCTTCGCGCGACTTGAGCGCTTGCTGGTTCGAGCGTGCAGTCCCAGAGGCTGTGATTCACGTCGGCCTCGCGCGCCTCGACGCCATGCGCGCGGGCGCAAGCCACGATCTGCGCCGGCGCGTAGAAGCCCATAGGCTGCGAATTGAGCAGCGCCGCGGCGAAGGCCGCCGGGTAATGGCATTTCAGCCAGGCCGAGACATAGACGAGATGGGCGAAGCTCGCGGCATGGCTCTCGGGGAAGCCATATTCGCCGAAGCCTTTGATCTGATTGAAGCAGCGCTCGGCGAAATCCGGCGGATAGCCGCGCGCGGTCATGCGGCCGACCATCTTCTCGCGCAGACGGTCGATGGTGCCGCGGCGGCGGAAAGTGGCCATGGCGCGGCGAAGCTCGTTCGCCTCGGGACCGGTGAAGCGCGCTGCCACCATGGCGAGCCGCATGGCCTGTTCCTGGAACAGCGGCACGCCCATGGTCTTGCCGAGCACCTGGCGGAGCTCGTCGGCGGGGCCGTGATCGGGATGCGGCGAGGGGAACTCGACCGGCTCCTCGCCGCAGCGGCGGCGCAAATATGGGTGCACCATATCGCCCTGGATCGGGCCGGGGCGGACGATGGCCACCTCGATGACGAGATCGTAGAAGCAGCGGGGTTTCAGCCTCGGCAGCATGTTCATCTGCGCCCGGCTCTCGACCTGGAACACGCCGATCGAGTCCGCCTTGCACAGCATGTCGTAAACCGCCGGATCGTCGCGCGGCACCGTGCCGAGGGTAATGTCCTCGCCGTAATGGACCTTTAGCAGGGCGAAGGCCTTGCGGATGCAGGTCAGCATGCCGAGCCCGAGCACATCGACTTTCAGCAGGCCGAGCGCATCGAGATCGTCCTTGTCCCATTCGATGCAGGTGCGGTCCTGCATGGCGGCATTGCCGATGGGGACCACTTCGGACAAAGGCCCGCGGGTCAGCACGAAGCCGCCGACATGTTGGGAGAGATGGCGCGGGAAGCCGATGAGCTCCTGGGTCAGTTCGAGCACGCGGGCGAGCAGCGGATCCGACGGATCGAGCCCGGCCTGGCGCACATATTGTTCCGGCAGGCTCGAATTGCTCAAGCCCCAGATGGTGGTGGCCAGCGCGGCGACGGTATCCTCGGAGAGGCCGAGCGCCTTGCCAACCTCGCGCACCGCGAGCCGGCCGCGATAGCAGATCACGGTCGCGGCCAATCCGGCGCGGTCGCGTCCGTAGCGGGCATAGATATATTGAATCACCTCCTCGCGCCGCTCATGCTCGAAATCGACGTCGATGTCGGGCGGTTCCTTGCGTTCGGGCGAGACGAAACGTTCGAACAGGAGATCGATCTCGGTCGGATCGACATTGGTTATGGCGAGGCAGTAGCAGACGGCGGAATTGGCGGCCGATCCGCGGCCCTGGCAGAGAATGTCTTGGCTCCGCGCGAAATGCACGATGTCATGCACAGTTAGGAAATAGGGCGCGTAGTTCAACTCCGCGATCATTGCGAGCTCGTTCCGAAGCGAGTCGCGTACCTTGTCGGGGAGGCCATTGGGGTAGCGCCAGGCGGCGCCCTCCCAGGTCAAATCCTCCAGATGCGATTGCGGGGTCTTGCCTTGGGGCACCGGCTCGTCGGGATATTCGTATTGCAGTTCGTCGAGCGAGAAGCTGCAGGCATCGGCGATCTCGATCGTACGCTCAAGGGCATCTTCGTGGCCTTTGAATAGCCGCGCCATTTCCTTTGCAGATTTGAGGTGCCGCTCGGCATTGGCTTCAAGATGAAGTCCTGCGTCGGGAAGCGTGCATTTCTCGCGGATGCAGGTGAGCACGTCTTGCAGGGGGCGGCGATGCAGCGCGTGGTAGAGCACGGCGTTGGTGGCGACCAGGCCTATGCCTGCGCGCGTGGCATTTGCAGCAAGCGCATTGATGCGCGCGCGGTCGTCGCCGCGATAGATATGCCGCGCCGCGAGATAAAGCGGCGCGTGAAGTGTTTCTTTTAGCTGAGCCAATCCCGCTTCAGGTGAAGGAGGTCTCATGCTTCGAGACGCGCCTTTCGGGCGCTCCTCAGCATGAGGTTCGGAGAATGCAACAATCTCCGAATCATCATGCTGAGGAGGCGCGAAGCGCCGTCTCGAAGGGTGAGCCCAATCCTCAGGGGGGAGGGCGATGAAGATCAGGCCCTCGGCGTGGGCGGCGACGTCAGCGAGATAGAGCGTGCACTCGCCCTTTCCGGCGCGGCGCATGCCCAGCGTCAGCAGCCGGGAGAGTCTGCCATAAGCGGCGCGGTCGCGCGGATAGGCGAGCAGGCTTGGGCAGTCCTCAAGATCGAGGCGGGCGCCGACGATGAATTTGATGCCCGCTTCCTTGGCGGCGAGATGGGCACGCACGGCGCCGGCAAGCGTGTTCCGGTCGGTGACGGCGACGGCGGCGAGCTCTAGCGTTTTGGCCGTCGCCACCAGTTCTTCGGGATGCGAGCCGCCGCTGAGGAAGGTGAAATTGCTGGTGACATCGAGTTCGGCATAGCGGGGCATCGCGTCATTCCGGCGCAAACCGGAATCTCAGGGGCGCTTGCTCCGAGCCTGCTGCTCTGGATCCCGGCTTGCGCCGGGATGACGACAAAAGGGTCATCATGCGAACACGCCGTGCAGGTACCAGGCGGGCGTTCCCTGACTGCTGTTTTGATAGAGCCCGTCGCGGTACACCCAGTAGCGGTGCCCGTCCTCGTCCTCGATGCGGTAATAGTCGCGCTGACGCGGTCCCACGGATCGCCACCATTCGGGGGCGATTCGCTCGGGTCCTTCCGCCTTGACCACGCGGCGGGTCACGCGCCGCCAGGTGAAGCGCGCCGGCGGACCTTCGGGGATTTCGGCGAGCACGGTCAGGGGCTCGGGATCGGCGAACAGCAGCGGCGGCCGCGGCGGCTTGGCGATCTGCTCGGGCCAGAAGCTCGGTCCGGCAAAGGCGCTCTTAAGGCTCTGCGCCAGCTCGGGAATATGACTGGCGCGCGGAACCAGCCGGCGCACGGCACGCGCGCCCAGCCGATTGACCAGGCGATCGATCAAGGGCTGGACCTCCGCCTTCCGGTTCCTTTCCGTCAGCGAGCTTTGCGCCAGCGCCACTCTCTCGGTGGCAAGCGCGGACAGCGCCATCAAGTCGACGCCGAAGCCCATGTCGATCGACTCGGCCTTGTCGGCGATGAGGCGCAAGAGATGGCTCGGCTCGCGGGAGGGGGCGCCAAGCCCCGCCTCGATCACCGTCGAGGAGCCGTCGGTGCGGGCGACCCAAAGCGCGAGCCGTCGGCAGCCGCGGCCGGCGCGTGAAAGCTTGAGGCCGAGCTCGGCGGCAAGATGTTCGAGGCCGGCCATGACGCCGTCATGGGTGACGAGCGGCTCCGGAAAAGGCAGCCGCGCCACGAAATCCGGTTCGGGAAGCAGGGAGGCGTGCGGCTCCTTGCGGCAGCCGAGCGCCTGGTCGAGACGCAACAGGACAGCCTCGGCGGTTTCCTTTGCATGAAAGCGCCGCTCCAGATGTGCGCGCGGCAAAGCATAAAGCTGGCCGATGCGCTTGAGGCCGAGCCGCTTCAGCAAGGTCACGATTTCCGGCGCAAGCCGCAAGGCCTCGACGGGGAGAGGCTCAAGTGCGGTCTCGATCTCTCCATCCGGGACAATGACGGGAGAGCGCCGCGCGTAGTGGGCGAGGGCATGCGCCGCGCCTAAGGTCCCGGCCAGGGCGAGCCGCGCGGTGAAGCCGGCCTGCGCCAGCCGGCGGCTCATATCGGCGAGCAGCGCTTCCTCGCCGCCAAAGAGATGCGGCACGCCCGAGACGTCGAGCCAAAGTCCATCGGGACCGTCACGATTGAGGTTTGGGCTGTAGCGGCACGATGCCCAGCGGGCGAGGCCGAGCAGCGTCGCTTCATCCTGCCGCGGCGCGGCGGGCAGGGTCAGAAGCCGCGGGCAAATGGCGCAGGCATCGGCAAGACCGAGGCCGGGATAAAGACCTTCGCTTGAGCTTGCCGCGTTCACCGCGGTGAGCACGAGGCCGCGGGCCTCGCTGCCGACCAGCGCGAAAGGCCGATCAACGGCGAGCGGTGCGCCGCTTGCGGTTCTCTTCCGGTGCAGCCGCTCGATCGGAAGCTGCGGCAGAAAAATGGACAGGAAACGATTCATGACTGAACTCCACGATGAAGCTTCGTTCCGGTGCCGCGCCCCGGCAGCGCTCAAGCGTCAGGTCCCAGGCAGGGGCGCCCGGCGCAGCCAAGTCGAAGGAGGTCGATTCGCTTTTCCGGGCGGCAATGCGCCAGCGGGTGAGGGTGCCGGGAAGATTTGCCTGGCGATGGCCTGAGAGCAGCAGGCAGGGCGTGTCCGAGGCCTGCGCGGCAAGGCCGAGGCGCCGGGCGGCGAGCGGCGTCTCGATCCCGGCCGCGGCCAGCGCCGCGATCAGCGCGCCGCTCTTCAGCCCCTCTTCCAAAGCCCAGGCGGCAGTATCGGCATTGCGGGTCTCGACGATGAGCAAAAGGGCGGGGTCGAGGCCGCAAGTCAAGAGACCGGGTGCATAAGGGCGCCCCCATTCCTGTGCGGCCTGCTTGGTGAGGCACCACAAGATGAGATCCCGGTCCTGGACCCGCCGCATCGCCGCCTGGGCGACGATCGCCAGGGCAAACCCCAGCGCCGCCGGATAATCGCGATAGGCTTCGGCCTTGATTTCGTGCAGCCCCGCGCGCAGCTGATCCTGCCCCGCAAGGGGAGAGGGGAAAACCCCGACAGAAGGGGGAAAAGAACAGACGGGGTGGGGAGGGGCCGCGCCCGGTGCGGGGGGATTGGCCAGAGACACGGGAACCTGCTCGAGCGCGCGAATCTTCGCGCGTAAATGCTCAATCAGGACCCTACCCCTTGCCCCGCCTGCCTTTTCAACGCCAGCCGGCGGAACGAGGAGACCGACTGCACCGCCTGGAACGCCGCTACGCACGCTACTCACCTCAACTCTCGTTCCTATTTTGTTCTAAGGAGAGTCGGGAGCCGAGTCAAGGTCGCGAGAACAGTGCCGCCGCGAGGCCGATCTTCAAACGCCGACTTGGTCCAGCTCCGCAGCAAGCCGGGGCTGGACCAAGTCATATTCACAGTTTCGTGCGCCGAAATGCCGGCGGCACGAATTAGCTCTGGGCCCCAGCCCCCAATCCTCCATAATTCGCGCCTACGAAGCTCGCTTTAACGGGAGAGCTAAGCCTTGCCGCTGCGGGGCCGATCGGCGCGCCATAACTCGCTTCATACGATTGCGCTGGCCGTTGCCGCGAGCATCGGCTTTGCGCCGTCCGCCGCCGCGCATCCGCATGTCTGGGCGACGGTGCGCTCCGAGATCGTGTTCGACGGCGAGCAGCGCATCACCGGGATTCGCCATGCCTGGACCTTCGACGAATTCTATACCGCGATGGCGGTGCAAGGCCTCGATACCGACGGCGACGGCGTCTATTCGCGCGAAGAGCTCGAGCCGCTCGCCAAGGTCAATGTCGAGTCGCTCAAGGAGTTTGAGTATTTCACTTTCGTGCGGCGGGGCGGAGACGACAAGCCGCTGCCGCTCAAGGAGCCGGTCGATTATTGGATCGACTACGACAAGGACGTGCTCACTTTGCACTTCACCTTGCCGTTCGAGGCGCCGTTCGACCCGAAGGCCGAAGAGGTCTCGGTCGATGTCTACGACCCCTCCTACTTCGTGGCATTCGGCTTTGCTACCGATGCCCCGGTGAAACTGTCGGGCACGATCGCGCCGGGCTGCGGGGCGGAGGTCAAGCAGCCCGATGCAGAGATCGTGGATGAAACCCAAGCGTTGAGCGAGGCCTTTTTCAGCCAGCTCGGGCCTGGCTCGAATTTCGGCTCGCAATTCGCACAGACGGCGATCGTCAAATGCATGACGCCCTGAGCCGCGCGAAGCGGGGCGCGGTTGCCGTCCTGGCGCTCGGGTTTCTGCTCCTCTTCGCTGCACTGCTGCCGGCAAGCGCCGAGATGCGCCCAGACACGTCTTTTGCCGTGCCGGTGGCCGCAGCGCAGAGCGCTCCGCCATCTGCCTTCGCCGCGCCGGAAGCCGCGCCGCGCCAGCAAGGCATGTTCGGCTCATTGATGCGCTGGGTGGCCGAGACCCAGCAGCGCATGCAGCGGGAACTGGCGGCCAATGTGCGGGGCCTCAAGAGCGGCAATGCGATCGCCGCGGCGCTGGCACTGGCCGGGCTCAGTTTCCTCTACGGCGTGGTGCATGCGGTCGGGCCGGGGCACGGTAAGGCGATCATCTCCTCCTATGTGGTCGCCAACGAGGAAACGGTGCGCCGCGGGGTAATGATCTCCTTCCTCGCCGCGGGGCTACAGGCGGTGACGGCTGTCTTGCTGGTGAGCGTGTTGCTGATCGCCCTGAACGCGACGGGTCTCCAGGTCAATGCCTGGGCCAATCAGCTGGAGACCGCGAGCTACGCGCTGATCGCACTGGTCGGCCTCTACCTGCTGGTGACGCAGTTCGTGCGGCTGTGGCGGCGCTACCGCGATCGCAGGGCCGGTCAGCCGGCGGGCAGTCCTGCGTCGACGGCTCACGACAATCCCGGCCATGCTCATGCGCATTCCACCGGCCACCATCATGACCATCACCACGGCCATCAGCATGAGCACGGCGAATCCTGCGGCCATATCGTCGATACGCGGCAACTGGCCGGGCCGTTCTCCTGGCGCAAGACGATGGCGGTGGTGTTTTCGGTCGGGATCAGGCCGTGCACCGGGGCGATCCTGGTGCTGGTGTTCGCCCTGACCCAAGGGTTGTTCTGGGCCGGGGTGGCGGCGACCTTCGCCATGGCGCTCGGCACCGCCATCACCGTCGCGGTGCTGGCGTCGCTGGCGCTCGGCTCGCGCGAATTGGCGATCAGGTTGGGCGGAGCGAACTCGACCTGGGCCGAGGCGGTATGGACGGCTTGCGCCATCGGCGGCGCATTGATCATCTTTCTGTTCGGGTCGATGTTATTCGCCGCTTCCCTGGGGCCCGCGCGGCCGTTCTGAGCCGCTCGAAACATTCTGCCGCCTCCAAGCGTTCATTGGCAAAGCCAGCAAGGAGGTTTCCATGGCCGATATCAGCGACAAGAGAATTGCCATGCTCGCGGCCGACGGCTTCGAGCAGTCGGAGTTGACGGTGCCGAAGCAGAGGCTCGAAGAGGCCGGCGCCAAAGTGGATATCATCTCGCTCAAGAGCGGCGAGATCTGGGGTTGGGACAAGGACGATTGGGGCGAGCCGGTCGCCGTCGATCGCACCATTGATGCGGTCAGCGTCGATGAATATGACGCGCTCGTCATCCCCGGCGGCCAGATCAACCCGGATCTGTTGCGCGCCGATGAAGACGCCGTCGCGCTCGTTCGCGAGTTCTACGAGAGCAAGAAGCCGCTTGCCGCGATCTGCCACGCCCCCTGGGTGCTGATCGAGGCGGGCATCGCCAAGGGCCGCAAGATGACGTCGTACCATTCGATGGCGACCGACGTGAAAAATGCGGGCGCCAATTGGGTCGACAAGGAGGTCGTTGTTGACCAAGGCCTGATCACCAGCCGCAATCCCGGCGACCTGGAAGCGTTTTCCGCCAAGATCATTGAGGAGGTGAGCGAGGGGCGTCACGAGAAGCGGGCAGTCGCCTAGACTCCCATCCCACTTATTTGCACGCCGTCGTGGGCCGGAGCCGCTGCTCCGGCCTATCGCGTTCGCATTCCAGCCAGCGCGCATTTCCTAAAATGTGCTGTTGGGGTTGTCGCGGCAGCAAGAATGCTATTTCTTTTTGCCGGGTTTGATTGCGCGTGCGAGGTGCCGCTCCTAAATCTGCGGGACGGAAGCTCTCACCACCTGCCCAAGGCAATGGAGGATTGAAGATGGCACTCCAACTCGGGGACACCGCACCGGATTTCGAGGCCGATACGACCGAGGGCCGAATCCGCTTCCATGACTGGCTGGGCGATTCCTGGGCCGTGCTGTTCTCGCATCCGAAGGATTTCACGCCGGTCTGCACCACCGAGCTTGGATATATGGCGAGGATCAAGCCCGAGTTCGACCGGCGCGGCGTGAAGATCGTCGGCCTCAGCGTCGATCCGGTGGACCGGCACGCCAAATGGGCGGAAGACATCAAAGAGACGCAAGGCGTGGCGCCCAACTTCCCCATGATCGGCGACCCGGACCTGTCGATTTCCAAGCTTTACGGCATGCTGCCCGCGAGCGCGTCCGGCACTTCCGAGGGTCGCACGCCGGCCGACAACCAGACGGTCCGCAATGTGTTCGTGATCGGGCCCGACAAGAAGATCAAGCTGATCCTGGTCTACCCCATGACCACGGGCCGTAACTTCGACGAAGTGCTGCGGGTGATCGACTCGATGCAGCTTACCGCCAAGCACCGCGTGGCGACGCCGGTGAACTGGAAGGAAGGCGACGATGTCATCATCGCTGGGTCGGTCTCCGACGACGAGGCGAAGAAGATCTATCCGGACGGTTGGAAGTCGCCCCGGCCCTACATCAGGATCGTGCCGCAGCCACGCGATTAACCGTACTCTGCCGGTCGCACTGGCGTGTTACGCGCAATGTCACTGACATAAATCAGAGGTGGAATCGGCTTGGCAGTACGCCCGCTTGTGCTAAAAGGTGGTACACGGATAAAATATGGCGCCCGGGATTGCCGCGCCGCGCTGGGCAAGGGGTGCAGTCGGATTGAGTGGCTCGGGTTCTTCCGGGAACGGAGACGATGCGCGCGAGGCGGCGAGACAGATCGGCGACCAGCTCCTCCCTCTGGTCAGGCGCTCACGCGCTTCTGGCTTTGACTTCCTCGCCTATCTGCTTGCAATGGCGCTCAAGGAATCGCGGCGGCTGTCAGGCAAGTAGATCAGGTCAGCCGGCCTGCTAGAATTTCCATTTGGTTTGCCGAATCTTCCCGCGCGACAGAGGCTGCGCGTCATGGCCCTCCCCGGCACCCCTCCGTTGACGACCGACTGCGTGATCCGCGACGGCAAGGGGCGCGTGCTGCTCATCCGGCGCAAGAACGAGCCGTTCAAGGGCGCCTTCGCCCTGCCCGGCGGGTTCGTCGAAATCGGCGAAACCTTGGAAGCGGCCTGCAGGCGGGAGGCGCTCGAGGAAACCGGTCTTTCCGTGGGCGCGCTTCGCCTCGTCGGCGTCTACTCGGACCCGGGGCGCGATCCGCGGGGGCATACGGTCAGCGTGGCCTACCTCGCTCTGCTGCCGGGTGCGCCGGAGCCCCTGGCCGGTTCCGATGCGGCCGCTGCGGAATGGATCGAGACTTGGCGGGACTGCGTCCTCGCCTTCGATCATGCGCAGATCATCGCCGATGCGGAGAAGCTTCTGCCATGATGCCGGCAAATCTCCATTAAGCAAATCGATGGCGTTCATCAGTCGCATCGTTGCGTTGTTTGCTAGGTGAGGGCGCGCTAGCTGTGACAGGATAGCTGGGGATCGTGGGCGGGTCGGCATCATGTCGGATGAAGACATCATTGTACCTGGCGGGGGAGGGGACTGGCGCGGCGCGCCCGATGGGGACTTCGAGGAGATGCTCGAAGCCCTGATCGTGCTGGCCCAAGGCGAAGGGCGGGACTTTCTTGCCTATCTCCTGCGCATGGCCCTGATCGAGGCGCGCAATCGCGCACCCGAGAATACCGGCCTGCCGCATTAGCGGCTCTTCTTCTCAGAGCAATCAAGTCTTATGCCGAGGCTAGGCGTCCGCGGGGCAATGCTCTATCTAAGAATTCCAACGCTTTGGCAGGATCTTGCATGGATGACGGACCCCATTTGTCTCGCTTCGCGCCGAAGGATCACCCAAGGGTGGCCTTCGGCCGCATCGGTGTGCTGCTGGTCAATCTCGGGACGCCGGATGCCACGGACTATTGGTCCATGCGCCGCTATCTCAAGGAGTTTTTGTCCGACCGGCGCGTGATCGAGACGAACCCGGTGCTGTGGTGGTTCATTCTCAACGGTCCGATCCTGACCAAGCGGCCATATTCGAGCGGCGAGGCCTATCGCTCGATCTGGAATAAGGAACTGGACGAATCGCCCTTGCGCACGATCACGCGTAGCCAGGCGGAGCAGGTTCGCGCGGGCTTGGCGGCGCATCCCTCCGTGATCGTCGACTGGGCCATGCGCTACGGCAATCCGAGCATCGCGTCGCGCATCGAGGCGCTGGCGGCTCAGGGCTGCGAACGGCTGCTGGTCTTTCCGCTCTATCCGCAATATGCGGCGGCGACGACCGCGACGGTCAACGACAAGGCCTTCGACGTGCTGAGGACATTGCGCTGGCAACCGGCCCTGCGCACGGTCCCGCCTTACTACGACGACCCGGTCTATATCGAGGCTCTGGCTCAATCGCTGCGGGCCCATCTTGCCGCGCTCGATTTCGAGCCGGAAGTGGTGCTGGCCTCGTTTCACGGCCTGCCGAAGGAATATTTCGACAAGGGCGATCCGTATCATTGCCATTGCGCCAAGACGACGCGGCTCTTGCGCGAGGCGCTCGGCTGGGATGAGGGCCGGTTGCGCATGACCTTCCAATCCCGGTTCGGCAAGGCGGAGTGGCTACAGCCCTACACCGACAAGACCATCGAGGCGCTGGCGCAGGACGGCATCAAGCGTCTCGCCGTCATCACGCCAGGTTTCGTCGCCGATTGCGTGGAGACGCTCGAGGAGATCGCGGTGGAGAACCGGGATATCTTTCTTGAACATGGCGGCGAGAAATACAGCGTGGTGCCCTGTCTCAACGACAGCGAAGCGGGGATCGGCGTCTTGCTCGAAGTGATCAAGCGCGAGCTTAGGGGCTGGGTGTAACGCCGGTGTATGGAGAGACCGGGATGTTGCGGGGGAGGAGGCTGCGGGGCGTCTGTCTCGCCATCGCCGGCTGGACCCTTTTTGTCATGCCGGCTGCCGCCGTCGAATCCGGCGCGGCGCCTGAGGTCGAGGCGCCGCTGGCCTATGTCACGGTGGCCGGCGCGCCGGGCGACGGCGAACAGGCGCTGGCCGAGGCGCTGAGCCGGCAGCTCGCCGCGCGCGGGGTCCAGCCGGCAACGGCGTTTCAGGCGCAAAATGTCTACGAGGTGCAAGGCACGGTACGGCTGGCGTCTGCCGGCAAAGGCAAGGAAAGCGTCACGATCGTCTGGGTCGTGCTCGGGCCCGACGGCGCGCAACTCGGCGTTACCCGCCAGAAGAGAGACGTGCGCAAGGGTTCGCTCGACCGGAGATGGGGGCCCGCCGCCGACGGCGCCGCGGCTGCTGCAGCCGCCGATATCGCCAAGCTCATTCCTCCGGGAGGCCGTTAAGTCTGAGAGGGCCGGGGAAGGGTGCCCTTTATATTTGCACCCGCGCCCACCCATTTATGGCTCGCAGTTGGCGCGGCTAGCGAACTAAAGTGAAGCAACGAGCGGCTTGGCCAAGTCACCGCCTGGGAGGGGTGCCGATGTTCGGCTTCGATATCTTCGTAGTTGCCCTGCTTATTCTTTTCGTCGTGCTGGTCATGGCCGCAGTCAAGATCGTGCCGCAGGGCTACAATTTCACGGTCGAGCGCTTTGGCCGCTATACAAGGACGCTCCGCCCGGGGCTGACCCTCATCATCCCCTTCATCGATCGCGTCGGGCGCAAGATGAACATGATGGAGCAGGTCGTCGATGTGCCGAGCCAGGAGGTCATCACCCGCGACAACGCCATGGTCAGGGTCGACGGCGTCGCCTTCTTCCAGGTGCTCGACGCGGCCCAGGCCAGCTACGAGGTCACCAATCTCAACGTCGCCATCCTCCAACTCACGATGACCAATATCCGCATGGTGATGGGCTCGATGGACCTGGACGAGCTTTTGTCGCAGCGCGACGAGATCAATCATCGCCTGCTCAAGGTGGTCGACGACGCCACGCATAATTGGGGCGTCAAGGTCACCCGCATCGAGATCAAGGACATCGAGCCGCCGCGCGATCTGGTGGACTCCATGGCGCGGCAGATGAAAGCCGAGCGCGACAAGCGTGCCGCCATTTTGGTCGCCGAAGGCGAGCGGCAATCGGCGATCCTCACCGCCGAGGGCGAGAAGCAAGCGCAGATCCTGGCGGCCGAGGGCCGGCGCGAAGCCGCCTATCGCGATGCCGAGGCGCGCGAGCGTGAGGCCGAAGCTGAGGCCAAGGCCACGACCATGGTGAGCGAGGCGATCGCCTCCGGCAGTGTGCAGGCGATCAACTATTTCGTCGCCAACAACTATATCGGCGCGCTCAAGGCACTGGCCGAGGCCAAGAACCAGAAAGTGCTGATCCTGCCGCTGGAAGCCTCGTCGGTGATCGGTGCCATCGCCGGGGTGGGCGAGATCGCCCGCGAGGCGTTCGGCTCAGGGAGCAACTCGGCCACGCCTCCAGCCAAGGGCAAGGTGCAGACGACCGCCGGGCGGCCCGGCGGCACGGTGCCGTCGGTCTAGCGGCGCGGAGCAAAGCTCATGATCGAGACCGTCATGGCGCTCGGCGCCTGGAACTGGATGATCCTGGCCGCGGTGCTGCTGGCGCTGGAGTTGGTGGTGCCGGGCATTTTCCTGATGTGGTTTGGCGTGGCCGCGGCGGTCACCGGGGTGATCGTGTTCCGCTACGACATCTCCTGGCAATGGCAGCTGATTTGGTTCTGCGGGCTGTCGCTCGCCACGGTGCTGTTCGCGGCGAAATATCTGCGCAAGCATCCGCTTGAGAGCGAACGGCCGCTGCTCAATGAGCGGGCGGTGCAGCTGATCGGCCAGTCCTTTAGCCTCGCCGATCCGATCGTCAACGGCAGGGGCAGCATCAAGACCGGCGACACGATTTGGCGGGTCGAGGGGCCGGACCTCCCGCGCGGCGCGCGGATCAAAGTGGTCGGCGCCGACGGCACTTTGCTCAAGGTCGAGGCAACCTGAGCGCAGTTGCTACAAGCTAGGTCCGAGCAAACCACTCTGCGACGGCGGCGCGGCCGGCCTGATCGAGCAGCAAATGCAGCTTGGTGCGCCGGAGCAGGAAATCCTCCTCCGTCATGGCGTCTTCGATCTCCGCCGCATAGCCGAGTTCGGCGCGAGTTACGCCGGGCGCGATTTCGCCTGCCAGCGCCGGCTCGGCCGCGACGCGGCCGAACAGCGTCTCGATCTTGTCGCCATAGGTGAGCGCCCAGCGCCGCCGTGTCCCGGGGAGCACGCTGTCTGGGCCATTGGCGGCGCGGGCGAGCAGGTCCGCCCGCGGCAGGCTCCCGCCATAGAGCGGGATGTCTCGGGTCCAGGCGCCGCCGGTCTTGAGACCGAGCTGGCGCAGCCGGTCCAGCACCTCCTCGGCCAGCAGGCGGTGGGTCGTGAGCTTGCCGCCATAGATTGTGACGAATCCCCCAGCGCCATTGGCAATGGAAGAGAGCGCCGGGCTCCGGCTGATGCGGCTCGGCTTAGTCTCAGGACCGCCTTCGAGCGCGCGGACGCCAGACCAGCTATGCACAACATGGTCCTTGGTGGCCGGTCCGCGCGGATGGGCGAAATAGCGGTTATAGGCTTCGAGCAGGTAGGCGGTCTCCGCATCGGAGCAGCTTGCTGCGCCGGGATCGCGCTCGTGCGGCACGTCGGTGGTGCCGACCATCAGAAAGCGGCCGTCGAGCCACGGGATGACGAACAGGACCCGCTCTTCTGGGTCTTGCAACGTGTAGGCGTCGGCTTGCGGCGGATCCGGCATGCGCAGCACGACATGGCTGCCGCGCACGAGCCTGAGCTGCCGGGCGGGCGGCGCGGCTTGCGTCATGGCATCGACCTGGCCGACCCAAGGGCCGGCCGCATTGACGACGAAGCGCGCTTCGATGCGGCGCTTCCGGCCCCGCTCGTCGAGTTCGACGGCGTAGCCATCGGCGAGCGGCGCGATGGCCGTGACGGCGCGGCGATTGAGAATGTCCGCGCCGCGGGCGCGCGCATCGAGCAGCACGGCGAGCGTGAGCCGGGCGTCGTCGGTGATGCAGTCGCAATATTGCAGCACGGCCGTGAGATCGTCTTGTCTGAGCCGGGGAAGCTGGGAGATGTCGTCGTCGTCCAGCCTGCCGCTCGCGGGCAGTCCGCTGCCGAAGGACAGCGCGTCGTAAAGGGCAAGACCGGCCCGCAGCATCAGGGCCTGCCGTTTCTGCCAGGCATAGATCGGCAGGAGAAAGCGCAAGGGGGCGACGAGATGCGGCGCGGTTTTGAGCAAGAGAGCGCGCTCGACCAGCGACTCGCGCACCAGCCCCATCCGGCCATGTTCGAGATAGCGCAAGCCGCCATGGATCAGCTTGGAGGAGGCCGAGGAGGTGGCACAGGCGTAGTCGCCTCGCTCGGCGAGCATCACTTTGAGCCCGCGCCCCGCGGCATCGCGGGCCACCGCCGCGCCATGGATGCCGCCGCCAATGACGAGAATGTCGACCGGATGGGTGGCCACCGTACGCTCCAGCCGCCTCGGGTTTGAACCCGAACGGGCGCAAAGGGTTTAACCTAGTTGGATGCTACAGTCGCCAGCCAAGGCTCGCGTTTTTGAACCATAGGGGGTCCCAATGGCGGACATCGTGATTGTCAATCCTCGCTTCGATAGTTCTTTCTGGGGAATGGAGCATTGCATCGGGCTATTGGGAAAGCGGGCGAATCTGCCGGTTTCCTGCCTCGCCTTGCTTGCCGCGTTGGTTCCCGATCATCACGAAGTGACGCTGATCGACGAAAATGTGGAGGACATCGATTTCGACCTGATCGGCAAGGCCGACCTCGTCTGCTTGACGGGCATGAGCATCCAGGGCAGGCGGATGGGCGAGATCATCGAAGAAGTCAAAGCGCGCGGGGTGACGGTCGTGGTCGGCGGGCCGATGGCCACGGTCGAGCCGGAGCAACTTGAGGGACTCGCCGACGTGATCTTTGTCGGCGAGGCGGACGTGACCTGGCCCGAATTCTTGCGCGACTGGGAACAGGGGCGCCACAGATCGCGCTACGACCAGCCGGAAAAGACCGATGTCACCAAGCTGCCATTGCCGCGGATCGACCTGCTCAAGATCGACCGCTACATGTTCGGCAGCCTACAGATCTCGCGCGGCTGTCCCTTCACCTGCGAATTCTGCGACATCATCGTCACGTTCGGGCGCAAACCACGCCTGAAGACCAGCGAACAGGTGCTGGCTGAGCTCGAGTCGTTCCGCCAGGCCGGACTGAAGATCGTGTTCGTGGTCGATGACAACCTGATCGGCAACAAGAAGGCGATCAAGCCGATCCTTCGCGACATCGTCGCTTGGCAGCAGGAGCTGGCTTATCCGCTCACGCTGTTTACCGAAGCTTCGCTCGATCTCGCCGAGGACGATGAGCTCATGGAACTGATGGGTCTTGCCAATTTCCAGAGCGTTTTTATCGGCATCGAAACACCGAACGAGGAATCCTTACGAGAAACCAAGAAGCATCAAAACGTTCGGCCGAACGCGGGAACGCTTCTGGAACGCGTGTATCGCGTCCAGCAGCGCGGCATCGACGTCTGGTGCGGCATGATCGTCGGTTTCGACCACGACGATCCCTCGATCTTCAAGGTCATGCCGGAATTCCTCTCCGAGGCCCGTATCTCGGCGGCGCTGGTTGGCATGCTGCACGCCATACCCACTACGCCGCTTTATGACCGCTTGAAGAAGGATGGGCGGATCAATGACGACGAGGCGACCGACCGATACGGCACTAATGTCATTCCGCTTGGCATGTCGCGCGAAGAGCTTCGCGACGGCTTCGTGACCGTGATGCAGAGGGCGTACACGGTTGACGCCTATTTCGAGCGTCTCGACGCGCTCTTCATCGACGACGATTTTAAGTTTGCCGTGCATCATCTCCCTTATTGGGAGAGCCATCGCTGGGCATGGGCGAAGCGGTGCTTCCTCAACTATGTCAAGTTCGCCGTAGTCGCCGCGCGCATCCTCCGTCTGGTCAAGGACAAAACACTTCGCTCCAGATACCAGCAGCAGCTGGCGCGCGTAACGCGGGCGCGTTGGCGAGAACCGCACATCCTGTTCATCTACGCCATCAAGGTGGTCATGCACTATCACTATGCGGTGCTGACTCGTGATCTGGCGCAGGCCAACGAAGGCCGCAGCGCTGTGTCTAATGCGGGGCGTTCCTTCTCGCGGGTGAAGCGGCGCGTCGAAGAGCGGGCGGTCGCCTAAGCGCTCAGAATATCAAATCGCCGAGGATGCCGAGCAGGAGCATGCCGAGCGCGAGCCAGATGGCGATACGCTGCCAGCCGGGCATGGCGCCGTAGCTTGCCTTGGCCTGTTCGAGGTCGAACTGGTCCTCGCTGGTGAGCGGACCGCGCTTGCCGGTCTTGTGCTGCATGGCCCGTTTATAAGCCCGGTTCTGGCAAAAGTTGAGGCGGTCAGGCGACGCCGGCGCGGAGCAGGTCGTGGATGTGAATGATGCCGACCGGGCGGCCCTGCTCGACCACGAACAGCGTGGTGATCTTGGAGGAATTGATCATTTCGAGCGCGGCGCTCGCCAGCAGGTCGGGCGCCACGGTCTTGGGCTCGGGCGTCATGATATCGCCGGCACGCTGCTCGAGCAGGCCGTTGCCCATATGGCGGCGCAAATCGCCGTCGGTAATGATTCCTTTGAGCAGGCCGTCCGCGTCGATCACGCCGAGACAGCCGAGGGCTTTTTCGGTCATCACCACGATGGCCTCGGACATGATCGCGTCGGCCCGTGCCAGCGGCAGCCGATCGCCCTTGTGCATCAAATCGCCGACGAATTTGAGCCTGGCGCCAAGCTGGCCGCCGGGGTGCAAAGTCTTGAAGTCGCGTGCGGTGAAGCCCTTGCTCTCCAGGAGGGCGATCGCGAGACAGTCACCGAGCGCAAGCTGCATCACCGTGGAGGTGGTGGGCGCCAGCCCATGCGGGCATGCCTCCTTGGCTTGCGGCAGAGCGAGGACGATTTCGGCCGCCTGGGCGAGGGTGGAGTCCGAGTTGGAGGTGACCGCGATCAGCGGCACGGCGAAGCGGCGCGAGTAGGACACGATATTGCCAAGCTCCACCGTCTCCCCGGACCAGGAAAACGCGACGATCACATCGTCCCGCGTGATCATGCCGAGATCGCCGTGGCTGGCTTCGGAAGGGTGCACGAAATAGGCGGGCGAGCCGGTGGAGGAGAGGGTGGCGGCCACTTTCAGTCCGACATGACCGCTCTTGCCCATGCCGGTGACGATCACCCGGCCGCGGCAGCCGCGCAGGCGCTCGATCGCCTCAGCGAAGCCCTCCACCAGGTCGCCGCTGAGGGCCGCCATCAGCGCGTTGAGGCCCTCGGCTTCCAGTTGAAGGGTGCGATTGGCCGAAGCAAGGGCTTCGCCGCGGTCGTCGCGCAGCAAGCGATCGCGCTTAAGGCCGATGGCCATGTCTTGAGCTTCCCCCGTTGTCCTGCCGAGTTTAGCACGGATTTTGGCGCGGCGAGGGCCAAGACTTGACCCGTTTTGGGCCAAGGCTAAACGGCCCGTTAACTCTATTTCCCCTAGGCTTTTCCGATCAACCGTCCGGATGGAAGCGCCAGCCCAGGCGGGCGCCTCCCGGTGTTGGATCGAGGTGCGTCCTTGCCGCGTCGCCACATTTCATGCGCAGCGGGCGCTCTCGCTGCCGCCCTGATGCTTGCCGTGCAGGCGCCGGCCCACGCGCAAGGCGTGGGGGATCGGCCCGCAGGACGGTCCGATTGCGCCGCTCCCGGCGGTGGTGGTTCCGGTCGACCCGCGGCTGGAGGGCGAGGCCGTGGCCGGCGGCGAAGGGCTGGGCGGCCTCGGCGACGACGGGCCCCAGGATGCCTTCGCTCCGCTTGGCGGTATTGGTGAGGAACCGTCGGATCTCGAAGCCGAGGAGATCGTGGTCCCCAGGGACCAGAT
>JAWOJH010000065.1:0-6080 GCA_046481725.1 Methyloceanibacter sp.
GAGACGCACATGCGCCAGCCGCGGCACTTGTCCTGGTCGATCAGGACGATGCCGTCCTCCTCGCGCTTGTAGATCGCGCCTGATGGGCACGCGGCGACGCAAGACGGGTTGAGGCAATGCTCGCAAAGCCGCGGTAGATACATCATGAAGGTGTTTTCGAACTGCCCGTAAATCTCCTTCTGCACGCCGTCGAAATTGTAGTCGTCGGAGCGCTTCGAAAACTCGCCGCCTAAAATTTCCTCCCAGTTCGGGCCGCCGTTGATCTTCTCCATGCGCTCGCCGGTGATGAGCGACCGCGGGCGCGCGGTCGGGGAGGCTTTAAGCTCCGGCGCCTTTTGCAGGTGCTCGTAGTCGAAGGTGAAGGGCTCGTAATAGTCGTCGATCTCCGGCAGGTCGGGATTGGCGAAGATGTGGGCCAGCACCCGCCACTTGGAGCCGATTTTCGGCTCGATGGAGCCGTTACTCTTGCGGCGCCACCCGCCCTTCCAGCGCTCCTGGTTCTCCCAATCCTTCGGATAACCGATGCCGGGCTTGGTCTCGACATTGTTGAACCAGGCATATTCCATCCCTTCGCGGCTGGTCCAAACGTTCTTACAGGTGACGGAGCAGGTGTGGCAGCCGATGCATTTGTCGAGATTCAGCACCATGGCGATCTGGGCGCGGATCTTCATTCGGCGGCCTCCAGTTTTGCCGGCGCGCTGGCGGGTGCTTCTTCGGCCGGCTCCTCGAGCCAGTCGACCTTCTCCATCTTGCGGACGATCACGAACTCGTCGCGATTGGAGCCGACGGTTCCGTAGTAATTGAACCCGTAGGATTGCTGCGCGTAGCCGCCGATCATGTGCGTCGGCTTCAACACCGTGCGCGTGACGGAGTTGTGGATGCCGCCGCGCTGGCCGGTCTGCTCGGAGCCCGGCACGTTCACGATCTTCTCCTGCGCGTGATACATCATGCACATGCCTTCCTTGACACGCTGGGAGACGACCGCGCGGGCATTGAGCGCGCCGTTTGCATTGAACACCTCGATCCAGTCGTTGTCGACAATGCCTGCCTTCTTCGCATCGGTTTCGCTGATCCAGACGATCGGTCCACCGCGCGACAGCGTCAGCATCAGGAGGTTGTCCGTATAGGTCGAGTGGATCCCCCACTTCTGGTGCGGGGTGATGAAATTGAGCACGATCGTTTTATTGCCGTTCGGCTTGCGGTCGAGCACCGGCTGCACCGACTTTGTATCGATCGGCGGCCGGTAGACGCATAAACCCTCGCCGAAGGCCCGCATCCAGAGATGGTCCTGATAGAGCTGCTGGCGCCCGGTGAGTGTGCGCCACGGGATCAACTCATGCACATTGGTGTAGCCGGCGTTGTAACAAACCTTCTCCGACTCCAAACCCGACCAGATCGGCGAGGAGATGATCTTGCGCGGCTGCGCTACGACATCGCGAAAGCGGATCTTCTCGTCCTCTTTGTGGAGGGCGAGATGGGCGTGCTCCCGGCCTGTCGTCTTCGACAGTGCCTCCCAAGCCTTAACCGCGACCTCGCCATTGGTCTCGGGCGCGAGCGTAAGGATTACCTCTGCGGCGTCGATGTCGGTCTCGATTCTGGGAAGCCCCTTGGTTGGGCCTTCGGCGACAACGCCGTTCAGGCGTGCGAGGAAATCGACCTCGGGCTCCGTATTCCAGCTCATGCCTTTGCCGCCATTGCCGAGCGTCTTCATGAGTGGCCCGAGCGAGGTGAAGCGGCGATAGAGATTGGGGTAATCGCGCTCGACCACCGTGACTTGCGGCATGGTCTTGCCCGGAATCGGCTCGACTTCGCCGCGCTTCCAGTCTTTGACCTCAAGTGCTTGGGCAATCTCGGCCGGGGTGTCGTGGAGGATGGGTGTAAGCACCACGTCTTGTTCGATGCCGAGCACTTCGGGCGCGACTTCGGAGAATTTCCGCGCGATGCCTTTGTAGATGTCCCAGTCGCTTCGGCACTCCCAAACCGGGTCCACCGCCGCGGTCAGCGGGTGGATGAAGGGATGCATGTCGGAGGTGTTGAGATCGTTCTTCTCGTACCAAGTCGCCGTCGGCAGCACGATGTCGGAGTAGACGCAAGTGGTGGACATGCGAAAGTCGAGCGTCACCAGAAGATCAAGTTTTCCTTCCGGCGCTTCGTCGTGCCAAGCGACATCCACCGGCTTCTGCCGGCCGGCTTCGCCGAGATTCTTGCCCATCACGCCGTGCGTGGTGCCAAGCAGATGCTTCAGGAAATATTCGTGACCCTTACCGGAAGACCCAAGCAGATTTGACCGCCAGACGAACAAGTTGCGCGGCCAGTTCTTGGGATTGTCCGGGTCTTCGCAGGAGAGCTTGAGCTCACCCGACTTCAAGCCTTGGGCTACATAGGTCTTCGCATCAACGCCTGCTGCAGCGACATCCCTGGCGATCGTGAGGGGATTCTGCTCTAGCTGCGGCGCAGATGGCAGCCAACCCATGCGCTCGGCGCGCACGTTATAATCGATGAGCGTGCCGTCCCAGGGCCCCGGGGGGGCGGTCGGCGATAGGATCTCGCGGATATCGAGGGTCTCGTAGCGCCACTGATCGCTATGGGCGTACCAGAACGAGGTCGAGTTCTGTTGGCGGGGCGGACGCGCCCAATCGAGCGCAAAGGCCACCGGCAGCCATCCGCTCTGCGGCCGCAGCTTTTCCTGGCCGACATAATGCGACCAGCCACCACCTGACTGGCCGACGCAACCGCACATCACCAGCATGTTGATGACGCCGCGGTAGTTCATGTCCATGTGGTACCAATGGTTCATCGCCGCGCCGATGATCACCATCGAGCGTCCATTGGTTTTCTCGGCGTTTGAAGCAAAGCCGCGCGCCACGGCGGTGATGTGGTCGCGCGGCACGCCGGTGATGCGCTCGGCCCAGGCCGGCGTGTAGGGCAGCTCCTCATCGTAGGATTTAGCGACGTTGCTGCCGCCGAAGCCGCGATCGACGCCATAGTTCGCGAGGAAGAGATCGTAAACTGTGGCTACGAGTGCCTCGCCGTCGGCAAGAGCCAAGCGCTTCACTGGAATAGTCCGCTCCAGCACGCTGTCGTGCTCGGTCGACGTGAAATGCTCGTGGGCGACATTGCCGAAATAGGGGAAGGCGACCTTGGCGAGCATGTCGCTTACGCCAGCAAGCGAGAGACGAAGCTTAGTGTCCTGGCCTGCGCTGTCTCTCTCCTCGAGATTCCACTTGCCCTTCTCCCCCCAGCGGAATCCAACGGAGCCGCGCGGCGCGACGATCGCATCATTAGCTTGGTCGATCGCGACCGGCTTCCATTCAGGATTGTTGGTTTCGCCAAGCGCCCCGTCGAAGTCTGAGGCTCGCACGAAGCGGTCAGGAACCAATTTGCCGTCCCGGTTCACGATGCGGACAAGCATCGGCATGTCGGTGTACTGGCGCAGATAGTCAGTGAAATAGGGAACAGCGCGATCGACGTGGAACTCCTTCAAGATCACGTGCCCCATCGCGAGTGCGAGCGCCGCATCGGTGCCCTGCTTCACCGAGAGCCAGAGATCCGCAAATTTCGACGCTTCCGAATAATCGGGGGAGACGACGACGCTCTTGGCACCGCGATAGCGGGCTTCGGTGTAGAAATGGGCGTCCGGCGTGCGCGTCTGTGGCACGTTCGAGCCCCAAAGGATGAGAAAGCCGGAATTGTACCAGTCGGCCGACTCCGGCACGTCGGTCTGCTCTCCCCAGGTCTGGGGCGAGGCCGGCGGCAGGTCGCAATACCAGTCGTAGAACGACATGCAAACGCCGCCGAGCAGCGACAGATAGCGTGAGCCGGCGGCATAGCTCACCATCGACATGGCTGGGATCGGCGAGAAGCCGCATACCCGGTCGGGGCCGTGGGTCTTGGCCGTATAGGCATTCGCCGCGGCGATGATCTCGGTGACCTCGTCCCAATTCGCGCGCACGAAGCCGCCGAGGCCGCGCCTCTTGACATAGGCGGCACGCTTCTCTGGGGTCTCGACGATGGATGCCCAGGCCGCGACCGGCGGCTTCGATGCGCGTGCCTCGCGCCAAAGCTTCAGCAGCCGCGAGCGGACCAGCGGATATTTCACCCGGTTGCCGGAGTAGAGATACCAGGAATAGCTCGCGCCTCTCGAGCAGCCGCGCGGCTCGTGATTGGGGAGCTCGGGCCGCGTCCGGGGATAGTCGGTCTGCTGCGTCTCCCAGGTAACGATGCCGCCCTTGACATAGATTTTCCACGAACACGATCCCGTGCAATTCGCGCCGTGAGTCGAGCGCACGATCTTGTCGTGTTGCCAGCGCTTGCGGTAACCGTCCTCCCAGCGCCGATCTTCCCGCGTCACGATCCCATGGCCGTCGGCGAAGTCATCGACAACACGATTGAAGAAAGTCAGCCGGTCGAGAAAATGGCTCATAGTCCGGACGATCTCCGCCTGGCGCTGCACCGAAGCGGTCTCTAGGTGAAACCGTGGCACGAGCTTGAGGCGCCCGACCGCGTCGCACGTTGATGCAGATCAACTTGCCTGCCGTTCTGCTCGCAAGCTTGTCGGGCGGCGCCCTGGCGGGGATCGGAGGACGGCGCCGGAGCAGCAGCAGCACACCTGAGTCGACGGCAGAGCCAGCGAAAGCCTCGCAAGCTTGATGCGCATCAAACTTTCCGATCGGTTGGCTTGCTAGTCTGATACGCCATTAGGGGCTCGAATAGGGGCAATATGGTCGCGACGCATTCGGCTCCGGGAGCGGCCCGGGCTTTATGGCTTTCGACAATCGCCTTCACGGTCTGTTTTGCCGTGTGGACGATTTTCGCCATCATCGGCGTGCGGATCAAACAAGATCTCGGACTGAGCGAGACCGAATTCGGGCTCCTCGTCGGCACCCCCATTCTGACCGGATCGCTCAGCCGGGTTCTCCTCGGCATTTGGACCGATCAGTATGGCGGCCGGGTGGTCTACGTGCTGACCATGCTGGCGGCGGCCGGCGCAACCTTCCTTCTCTCCTACGCGACCACCTATCCGTGGATGCTGGTCGCCGCACTTGGCGTCGGGCTGGCCGGCGGCTCGTTCGCCGTCGGCATCGCTTATGTGTCCAAGTGGTTCCCACCTGAAAAACAGGGGACCGCGCTCGGAATCTTCGGCGCCGGCAATATTGGCGCAGCCGTCACCAAATTCGTCGCACCCTTCGTGCTCGTCGCCTTTGGCTGGCAGATGGTCGCGGTGGTTTGGGCAGCGGCTCTGACAATCATGGCGGTCGTTTTTTGGTTTGCGACCGATGACGATCCAGAGATCAAGGCTCGCCGGGCGCATAAGGAGAAGCCGCGTTCGGTGCTACAGCAGTTGGCGCCGCTCCGCCACCAGCAGGTCTGGCGGTTCTCACTGTATTACTTTTTCGTCTTTGGCGGGTTCGTCGCGCTTGCATTGTGGCTGCCGCGCTATCTGATCGGCGTCTATGGACTCAATCTTGAAGCTGCTGGAATGCTCGCCGCGGCCTATTCGATTCCGGCGAGCCTGTTCCGCGCCTATGGAGGGCATCTATCCGATCGCTATGGCGCGCGGACCATCATGTACTGGACTTTTGGCGTCTCGTTGATCTGCTTGTTGATGCTCTCCTACCCGGATACCGACTATGTCATCCACGGCATCGAGGGCCCGATTGCCTTCTCGACACGGATGAACCTTATTCCATTCGTGATCACGATTTTTGTTCTCGGCTTCTTCATGTCGCTCGGTAAGGCGGCGGTCTATAAGTACATCCCAATCTATTACGCCAAGGACGTCGGCGCGGTCGGCGGCCTCGTCGGCATGATCGGGGGACTGGGTGGCTTCGTCCTGCCGATTGCCTTCGGCGTCATGGCGGACCTGACCAACATCTGGACGAGCTGCTTCATGTTGCTCTTCCTCATCGTCGCCGTCTCCCTCGCCTGGATGCATTTCGCCATTCGCCAGATGGAGCAGCGTGCCGCAGGCGAGGTGCTCGCCACGTTGCCGCCGCTCGCCGAACTCGAGGAAGCGCACACGCGCGAGAAGCCCGCCGTACAGCACGGACTGATCCAGGATTGGCGACCTGAGGACGATA
>JAWOJH010000224.1:0-4384 GCA_046481725.1 Methyloceanibacter sp.
TTGAGCGTCAAGCCCTGGGTCAAGACCTCGCTCGCGCCGGGCTCGCAGGTGGTGACCGATTATCTGGAGAAAGCGGGGCTACAGGACGATCTCGACCGGCTCGGCTTCAATCTGGTCGGCTATGGCTACACCACCTGCATCGGCAATTCCGGGCCGCTGCCGGAGGAGATCTCGCACACCATCCACGAGCATCATCTCGCCGTCGCCTCGGTGCTCTCGGGCAATCGCAATTTCGAGGGACGGGTCAATCACGACGTGCGCGCCAATTATCTCGCCTCGCCGCCGCTGGTGGTGGCCTATGCGCTGGCGGGCTCGGTCACGATCGATCTCGTCACCGAACCGCTCGGCAACGACGCCGATGGCGAGCCGGTCTATCTCAAGGATCTCTGGCCCTCGGCCAAGGATATCGCCAAGGTGGTGCGCAAGGCGGTGAAGAAGTCGATGTTCAAGGCGCGCTACGGCGACGTGTTCCGCGGCGATCCGGAATGGCGCGCGATCGAGGTCAAGGGCGGGCTCACCTATGATTGGGACAAGCACTCGACCTATGTGCAGAACCCGCCTTATTTCGAGGAGATGTCGCTGACGCCGTCGCCGGTCACCGACATCGAGGGCGCGCGCATCCTCGGCCTGTTCCTAGACTCGATCACCACCGATCACATCTCGCCCGCGGGCGGCATCCGCAAGGACAGCCCCGCCGGGCGCTATCTGATCGCCCATGGCGTCGATGTGCATGACTTCAATTCCTACGGCTCGCGGCGCGGCAATCACGAAGTGATGATGCGCGGCACCTTCGCCAATACGCGCATCAAGAACCAGATGGTGCCGGGCGTCGAAGGCGGCGTGACGGTGCATTACCCTTCCGGCGAGCGACTCGCGATCTATGACGCGGCGATGCGCTACCACGCGGAAGGCGTGCCGCTGGTGGTGTTCGCCGGCAAGGAATACGGCACCGGTTCCTCGCGCGACTGGGCGGCGAAAGGCACGCGGCTGCTTGGCGTGCGCGCGGTGATCGCCGAGAGCTTCGAGCGCATCCACCGCTCCAACCTGATCGGCATGGGCGTGCTGCCGCTCGTGTTTGCCGAGGGCATGAACTGGCAGGCGCTGGAGCTGAAGGGCGACGAGACGGTCGCGCTGAGAGGCTTGGCCGAGCTCAAGCCGATGCAGTGGCTGGAAGCGGACATCACCTATGCCGACGGCAAGATGCGCGCGGTGCCGCTCCGCGTGGCGATCGATACGTTCGACGAGCTCGACTATTTCCGCAATGGCGGAATTCTGCACTATGTGCTGCGCAGCCTCGCCCGCGGCGCAGCTTAGCCTTGACCGCTGAAGTGACGATAAGGCTCTTCACATCCGGCGACTTGACGCGGCCGATGCGGGATGCGGGCATGCTGCTGTGATGCCGGGGTTGGAAAGTCACCGAGTTGTGACACCGCGAGACGTGTTTTTTGCCGGTAATTCACCCCCGGTTCCGGCATGCTAGGCGCTATGAGGCTCGGTCACATCAGCGCGGCTCTGGCCGCGACGCTTGCCGTCTTCGCCGGCCAGGCGAATGGCGCGGCGGAGCCGCCCGCGCCTGCGGACGTTCCGGTGGTCATCGAGCTGTTCACCAGTCAGGGCTGCTCGTCCTGCCCGCCGGCAGACAAGCTGCTGGCGGAGATCGGGCGGCGTCCGGGTCTGCTGACGCTGTCTTATTCGGTCGATTACTGGAACTATCTCGGCTGGCACGACACGCTCTCCAGCCCCGCCAACAGCGAACGCCAGCGCGAATATGGGCGCAAGCGCGGCGACGGCAGCGTTTACACGCCGCAGGCCGTGATCGACGGACTGTTACACGTCAACGGCAGCAACGAGGCCGCGATCGAGATGGCGGTGCGCAATGCCACCGAACGCCTGCGCGCCGCCAAGGTGCCGGTGGCGATGTATGCGGAGGGCGACACACTGGTGATCGGCGTCGGCGCAGCGCCGGAGGGCTCGAACCAGCGAGATGCCACGGTCTGGCTGGTGGCCGCCAAGGATCAGGAGACGGTCTCGATCACGCGCGGCGAGAATCGCGGCAAGACGCTGAGCTATCACCATCCGGTGCGCGAAGTGTCGCCGGTCGGCATGTGGAAGGGCGAGGCCATGGCCCTGCGGCTGCCGCTCAAGGACCTGAAGATCAAGGGGGGCGACTACCTCGTCGCCCTACTGCAGGTCGAAAATTCCGGCCCAATCCTCGGCGCCGCGCAGTTCCAACCGCGCTGAACCGGCAAACGCTACCCCCAAAAGCAAAACGGGCCGGCTGACCGACCCGTCTTACGCTTGCCAATCGAAATGAAATGGCCCGGTCCGAGAGAAGACCCCGGGGGGGCTGGGGGGCTGAGATTCCGAAGCCTCTCTAGTTGGACCGGGCCGAGAGGCAACGATGCTGATCATAGGGGTCTTTAGGGCGCGGCAACGGCTGAACTTGGGCTGAACTGTGATTTATGTTTCGTTATGTTACACCTCGTGGGTGCGCGCCGTCGTTCTTGAATTTCGCCAACGACCGGCACATCATGAAGCTTCCGTTACAGGAGGCGCGCTTTGAGCGAAACCGAGCCCATAGTCTTGCCGCTGGCTCGCAAGGCCGGCGGCGACGCAACCCATTCCGAGGGAAGAAACCGGCGCGGTGACATTGCCTTCGATCGCCGGGAATTGACGCAAATCCTAGATGTTTACGGGCGCAAGGTGGCGAGCGGCGAGTGGCGCGACTATGCCATCGACATGCTGAAGGAAAAGGCGGTGTTTTCGGTGTTCCGCCGCGCTTCGGAGGTCCCGCTCTACCGCATCGAAAAGGCGCCGCGGCTGGCCCGCCGGCAGGGCGCCTATAGCGTGATCGCGGCGACCGGGCTGATCCTGAAGCGCGGGCACGATCTCGCCCGGGTCTTGCGAGCGCTCGACCGCGGCCTGCGCCTGGTCGAAGCTTAAAGAAAAAGGCTCCGGCCGGAGCCGGAGCCTCTTCTCGAGCAGATCGATGCTGCTGCCTAGCGGCGGTCGCCGAACAGCGAAAGCAGCATCATGAACAGGTTGATGAAGTCGAGATAGAGCCTGAGCGCTCCCATCACCGCCTTGCGGCCGGCAACCGTGCCGTCATCGCCCGCGTAATACATCTCCTTGATCTGCTGCGTGTCGTAGGCGGTCAGCCCGGCGAACACCAGCACGCCGATCACGGAGACCGCGAATTGCAGCGCGGTCGAGCCGATGAACAGGTTCACCAGCATGGCGATGATGATGCCGATCAGGCCCATGAACAGGAACGAGCCCCAGCCGGACAGGTCCTTGCTCGTGGTGTAGCCCCACAGCGACAGCGCGCCGAAGGCGGCCGCGGTGATGAAGAACATCCGCGCGATGCTCACGCCCGCATAGACCAGGAAGATCGAGGAGATCGAGGCGCCCATCAGCGCCGCGAAGACCCAGAACGAGATCTGCGCCGTGCCGAGGCTCATCGAATTGATCCGCGCGGACAGGAAGAATACCATCGCCAGCGGTGCGAAGATCACCACCCATTTGAAGGCGCTGGCATACATGATGTTGCCGAACGGCGTGAGGCCGGTGACGGTGCCGTCGGCGCCGGTAATCACCGACATCGAGTAGACCAGCCACGCCACCACGCCGGTGATGGCCACGCCCGACGCCATGTAGTTGTAGACGCGGATCATGTAAGCGCGCAGGCCCTCGTCGATGGCACCGGCTTCGGTGCGCCCGACGGGCGTGCCCTGCGCGTAACGTCTGTCGAGTTCCGCCATTGAAAAAGGGTCCTTTCCCCTAGCTGCTTGAATGACTCACGATAGGCATTTTGGCCACGAATATGGGGGCTTGAGCCTAGTTAGGCAAGATGACAGGGGCGTAAACCGGACGCTATTCGGCACGGAGATAAGGTGCTGCCTTGGCCGACAGCACCCGCCAGGTGGTGATGCCGCCGATCAGCAGCACGAAGCCGAGCGCGAGCAGGACCGCTTCGCCCGCGGCACGCGGCGAGAACACGAAGGGGACCTCGAACGCCCATTTGCAGAGCGCCCAGGCCGTCAAAGTGGCAATCACGAGGGCGAGGGCCGAGGTGGCGAGTCCGAGCAGCGTAAATTCGAGCAGCTCGGTGCGGACGATGCGCAAGCGTGTGGCGCCGAGCGTCTTGTAAATCACCGCCAGATATTTGCGCTGCTCCTGGCCCGCGGCGACAGCGCCAGCCAGCACGGCGGCGCCGATCAGCAGGGTGACGCTGGCCGTGGCGCTGATCGCGGTCATCACCTTGCCCAGCAGGGGCGTGGCGGCCTCGACGATGTCGCCGACCCGGATGGCGGTGACCAGGGGAAAGCGTTCGGCCAAGGCTTGAACCACCTTGGCTTCCTGCGCGGGCGACGTGCCCTCCGGC
>JAWOJH010000064.1:0-9936 GCA_046481725.1 Methyloceanibacter sp.
GCCCGACCTCGTGGAACTTGGCTTCGATGATGTCGCGGTCGAACGGCTTCATAATGTATTCGTTGGCGCCCGCCGAAATCGCGCGGGTGATGTGCTCGACGTCGTTCTCCGTGGTGCAGAAGATCACCTTCGGCGCGTTGCCACCCTGCTCCTTGCGCAGCGCGACGAGAAAGGCGATCCCGTCCATCACCGGCATGTTCCAGTCGAGCAGGACCACGTCGGGCATGGACATGCGGCACTGATCGAGCGCGTCGCGCCCATTCTCCGCCTCGGAGGATGTGAAACGAAGCTCCTCGAGGATGCGCCTTGCCACTTTGCGGATGACCGCGCTGTCATCCACGACCAAGCAATGCTTCATGGCTTCCTTCCTTCGCTTGCCGTCCCTCGACGGCGATTAGGCAGCGACGCCCAGCTGACTGAGATCCAGAACTCTGTCGACATCGAGCACCACCAGCAGCCCCTCATCCAGCCGGTGCACGCCCGCACAGACCTGTATCCAGCGCGGGTCCAGATTGACGGGGTTGGCCTCGTAGCTGGACGGCTTGAGCCACATCACGTCCCCTACCCGGTCGACGATCAAGCCGAACAGCTCCCCGCGTTCCTCGATGCCAACCGCCACCGCCGCGCCGCCATCGGCGCGCGGCGGCAGACCGAGTCTGCGGCGCAAATCGATCGCGGTGACGATACGGCCCCGTCACGACCGTGACATAGCCCTCGGTCGCCTGTTCCAGATGATTGCCGTTGGCGCTCATGCCGCCGCTCCCCACTGCCTGCAACAATCTTGAAGCGTACTCATCAAGCTCTGCCGGTCGAACTTGCCGACATAGCTCGCGAAGCCTGCCGCCCGGGCCTGCTCGATCAGCAGCGGGTTGGTATGCGACGACAACGCGACCAGCGGAATCCCGGCCCATCGCGGCTCGCCCTTGAGGCGCTCGGCGAGCTGGATGCCGTCCATCACCGGCATGTCGAGATCCGACACGATGAGATCGAAACTGGCGCCGGCCTCCAGCAACCCGAGCGCCTCGGGTGCCGAAGCGGCCAGCGTGACGTCGTAGCCGCTCGCTTTCAGGAGCGGCGCGAGCATGTTGCGGAAGAACTGGCTGTCGTCGACCAGAAGCAGCTCGATCGTGCGGCTGTCCCGCCCCCCGCTTCCGGAAAGCCGCCGGCCGAGAGCTTGGCCGAGATAGTGCGAGACATCGACGATTTCCGCGGCTTTGCCCCTGATGGCGGCGCCGATCACGCCCGGGTCCTCGGTTTTTAGCTCGATGTCGAGTTCCACCTCGACAATATCGACGATCTCGTCGATCGCGAGACCCACCGGAGTTCCGTCTTCGGTGAACACCAGGACCGGCTGTGCGCCGTCCTCACGCGGCCGCCGCTCGCCCCGCATATAGACCAGCGGCATCAAGGCCCCGCGATACTGCACAACGTCCTCGCCATTGCAGTGCTCGATGGCGTCGCGGCCGATCTCCTCGAGCCGGGTGATCAGCGAAAGCGGCACCGCCTTCATCGTGTCCGAGCCGGCCCGGAACAGCAGCAGCGCCGTCTTGTCCCCCTCAATCTGGCCGGCCGTTGCGGTCGCGGCGCCGGCCCTCTCGGTGTCCTCCTCGACCGAGCCGACCTTCGAACCGAGCGCATTCGGGTCGATGATCATAATCACGCTGCCGTCGCCGAAAATCGTGTTGCCGGAGAACAGCGCGATATCGCGCAACAGGCTCGACATCGGCTTCACCACGATCTCCTCGGTGCGGAACACGCTCTCGACCAGGACCCCGAACAGCTGCGCCCCGACTTGGATCACGACCACGGTGAGGACGCTGCCGGCGAGCCGTTCGAACATCGCCTGGCCGCCTTCGAGACCGAGCAACTGCGCCAGGTCGAGCAGCGGCAGCAGCCGGTCGCGCAGGCGCAGCACCGCCGTCTCGTTGATAAGCTCGACGTGATGCCCGGCGCCCTTCCCGGCGCGAACCAGCTCGACGACGCTGTATTGCGGGATGGCGAAGCGGTGGCCCCCCGCTTCGACGATCAGCGCAGCCATGATCGCCAAGGTCAGCGGGATCTTGATGGTGAAGGTGGTGCCGGCAGTCGAAGTCGAATTGAGATCGACCGTACCGCCGATCAGCTCGATATTGGTGCGCACCACGTCCATGCCCACGCCGCGGCCCGACACGCCGCTGATCGCCTCGGCCGTGGAAAAGCCGGCCTTGAAGATGAACTTGCAGATCTCGGCGTCGCTCAGCCGGTCGAGCTCGGCGGCCGTGGCAAGACCGCTTTCCATGGCCTTGGCCCGAATTTTCTGGACGTCTAGCCCGCGGCCGTCATCGGCAACCTCGATCACGATATAGCCGCCCTGTTGATAGGCGCGGAGCGTGATGCGGCCCGTTTCCAGCTTCCCCTGCCGGACTCTCTCCGCAGGCGTTTCGAGCGCGTAATCGGCGGAGTTGCGGATCATGTGGGTCAGCGGGTCCTTGATCATCTCAAGCACCTGCCGGTCGAGTTCGGTCTCGCCCCCCGACATCTCCAGCTCGATCTTCTTCTCGAGTTCGAGCGACAGCTCCCGCACCAGCCGCGGCAGCTTCTGCCAGGCATTGGCGATCGGCTGCACGCGGGCTTTCATGATGCCCTCTTGCAGCTCGGCGGTCACGGTGGAGAGGCGTTGCAGCGGCGATTTGAATTCGCTTTCGCCGGTTCGCCGCATGAGATCGAGCAACTGATTGCGGGTGAGCACCAGCTCGCTCACCGTAGTCATCAGGTGCTCGAGCGTATCGACGCTGACCCGCACGGTTTGCACCCGGGCCTGCGTCTCCCGCGCATTGACCTCGATTTCATTCAGGACTGTCGCTTTGTCCGCGGCCTCGGCGCCGGGACTGGCGAGCCAGCTGCTCTCAAGCTCCGGCGTCGCGGCCTGAACAAGCGGCAGCTCCCGCTGCGCAATGCCCGCGCCGAGTACGGCACTTGGCTCGTCCAGCGCCAGCATCTGCAATCTGCCGATGAGATCGGCATCCGAGCCGGGCGGCTCTGCACCGTCGCGCTCCAGTCCGGCCAGGATTTCCTTGATGCGGTCGATGCTGGCCAGAATCACGCTGACCCCGTCCACGGTGACGGGCGCGCCGTCGCGATACTGACCCATCAGGGTTTCGGCGGCATGCGCGAGCTTGGCGAGCCGATTCAGGCCGAGAAAACCGCAAGTACCTTTGACGGTATGGACCAGCCGGAAGATGGTTTTGAGCATCTCGGCATTGTTGGGCTCCTGCTCGAAACGCACCAGCCCGACATCGAGCTGATCGAGGCCCTCCCCGGTTTCGGTCAGGAATTCCGACAACAACTCGTCCATTGCCCACCTCAAGGCGCGCCAAGAGGCGGGGCCCACGCCCTGCGTCCCCCACCCTTCGGCGGATTGTGTGGAACTCTGGTTTACGTTTCGTTGACCAGCCGCCGATTCAGCTTCGACCGGCACTTTCCCGGCCGCTCAGGCCGCCTTGAACTCGACCTCTCCGTCGCGAGCCTCGGCCGCCAGGGTCATGCCGGCCGCCGCCGCCACAAGCCGCGCGTAATAAGGCTGGATCGAATGGGCGTCGACGGCCTCGCCATTGCCCCCGGAAAGCAGGCTCTTCACCTGGTCGTTCAGCCGCGCCGCATCGCCTTTGGCCCGAACGACGAAGTTCACCGCAGGAGGAGCGCCGGCGATCGCGACACTGACGATGCCGCCACGCGGCAGCGCCATGGCGCCGATAGCGACGAGATTGAGCAGGAGCTTGACCTTGTTCTTCGGCAGGGTGACAGCCGGCCCCTCCCAGACGACCCGATGCTTCCCGCTGCCGCCGACGAACTCGCAAGCCACCTTCTCGGCGTCGCGCAGATCGATCTCCGCCCCTGCCGATCCCGCCGCGCCGAACGCCAGCCGCGCGAATTGCAGCTTGGCGGAGGCTTGCGCCGCACTCTTGCGGATCAGGTCCATGGCCGCGTCGCGCATGGCCTGGTCGGGCTCTTCGTCCAGCATCTCCAAGCCATTGGAGATGGCCGCGACCGGGTTGATCACGTCGTGACAGATCCGGCTCGACACCAGTGCCGCAAGCTCCAGATCGCCGAGTTCCGCCGGCTCGGTCATGGCCTTCTCCTTCGTTTCCGCTGCCCGAGCGGAGATGACGTGGCCCGAAATTCTGTTAAATGGGGGTCGCGCTCCGCTCCCCTTGAGCCGCATCGAGGGGCGCGAAACGAATCAATATGCCAGGGAAGCATCTTGCCTTGTCACCCCCAAGACAGACAACCATAGAGGCTGGCGGCGCCCACGCCAGCCGGTTCGATTTCGGCCGCGCCGCCGCCTGCCTGACCGATGCCGCATGCCGGGCCGGCTCGGCGATCATGGCGCATTACCTGAAGGCCTCGCCGGTCGAATTGAAGGGCGACAACAGCCCGGTGACGGCCGCGGATCGCGATTCGGAGGCCATCATCCTGGAGGCTCTCGCGCGCTTCGTCCCGGACATTCCGGTCGTGTCGGAGGAGAGTTGCGGTGCCGAGATCGGCCCCCTCCCCGTCCGCTTTTTCCTGGTCGACCCGCTCGACGGCACCAAGGAATTCATCAAACGGCGCAGCGATTTTAGGGTGAACATCGCCCTGATCGAGGACGCCCGCCCGTGTTTCGGGCTGGTCTATGCCCCGGCGCGGGCGCTGCTCGCGCTCACCACCGCACGAGGCGAGGCGGTGGAGGCCGAGCTTCACCCGAACGCCGCCGGCGCCGAACTTGACGGCTTGAGCCTGACGCCGCTGCGTGCCCGGCCGATTCGCCAGGACGGACTGACCGCACTGGTCAGCCTCTCGCATCTCGATGCCGAAACCGAGGCTTTCCTCGGCCAACTCAAAGTCGCCGAGCGGTCGGCGGCGGGCTCGTCGGTAAAGTTCCTCGCCATCGCCCAAGGCCAGGCCGACGTCTATCCCCGCTTCGGGCCAACCATGGAGTGGGACACCGCAGCCGGGCAGGCCGTGCTCGAAGCCGCCGGCGGTAGCGTCGTCGACCTCGATGGGGCGCCGCTCGGCTACGGCAAGTCCGGATCCGGCTTGCGCAACCCGAGCTTCATTGCCTGGGGGCGTCGGGACGGCACCCGCGCCGATTAACCCGCCCGGCCATAGTTTAGTAACCGTTTAGGCAAATTATAGAGGACGTGAACAAGGCCCCCGAGCCGGCGGCGTCCCTTTTCGGCCAGAGAGTCTGCGGCGTCCCTTTTCGGCCAGAGAGTCTAAAGTCATGCGTCTCAAAGTCTGCGTATCAAGCTTTTTTGCAGCGATCCTCTTGATGCTGGCCCCGGCTGCCGCGCTCGCCCAGGCCGACGGCCCGATGGTGATCACGCCCCAGCCGCTGAACCCGAACTATGGCGCTCCCGGCGCGTATCCCCCGCCTCCCGGCCAGAATAGCTACGATCCAAGCGGCCCTGGCAGGCCCTACGAGCCTGCGCCCGGCCAAGGCGCCTACGTTCCACCCGAAGCGGAAAGTCAGGGCACGTTCTCCGCGGACGAAATCAAGGAAGCCGGACACCGCTTCTTCGGTGGCGTGTCCATGGGGCTCGCCCGCGTCATCGAATACGCTTTCCAGCGCGCCGGCAGGCCGAACGGCTACATCCTTGGCGAGGAGGCCGGCGGGGCCTTCGTCGCCGGACTGCGCTATGGCGAAGGCACGCTCTATACCAAGGATGCCGGCGAACACCGGCTCTTTTGGCAGGGCCCGTCGCTCGGCTACGATTTCGGCGCCGAGGGCTCCAAGACCATGGTGCTGGTCTACGATCTGCGCAGCCCGGGCGAGATCTTCACGACCTATGCCGGCGTGGACGGTTCGGCCTATTTGATCGGCGGCGTGGGGATCACCTTCCTCAACCGGGGACACGTTTCCCTGGCCCCGATCCGCTCGGGCCTGGGGTTGAGGCTGGGGGCCAATGTGGGCTATCTGAAATATACTCGCCAGCCCACCTGGAATCCGTTCTAGTTTGGCGCTAAGGAAGCTGGCGGAGGCCACTTAAGCGGGTTCGCGCCGAATTGGCGCCAAGTTTGCGCTTGAGTCTTGCGGGCGCGCCGCCTTGGCGATCGCGCGTTAGGCGCCACACCCGGGAGCGCTGATTTCGATGATCAACGCGTTGATGTTTGGAGCGCTGGGCTTTTTTGCGGCGTGCCTGCTGGCGCTCATGCTGGCGGCTCCGATGTGGAATCGCGCGGTCAGGCTGACCACGCGCAAGCTGGAAGCCACCATGCCGATGTCGCTAGGCGACATCCAGGCCGACAAGGACCAGCTCCGCGCCGAATTCGCCATCGAAGTCCGCAAAGTCGAGGTCGCCCTGGAAAAGGCGAAGGAAAAGGCGACACGCGAACTGATCGAAGCCAACAAGCGCCGGGTCGAGATCGCCGTGCTCAACTCCGACCTTGCCGCCGTCAAGGCGCAGCTCCAAGAGAACGAGAACGCGAACCGGGTTCTCCAGCAGACCATCAAGCGGCGCATGCCCGATCTGGACAGCCGGCTGAAAGCCGCGAAGAAGGCGCTTGCCGAGCTAGAGTCGGTCAATGCCGAGTTGCGCGGCACCGTCGCCTCCCAGTCGGATGCGCTGAAGACCGCCCGCACGACCTTGCACCAGCAGCGCGCCGACATCGAGCGTTTGCGCACGGCACTCGAGAGCACCCCCAGCAGCGCGCTGCGCGGATTGGGCAAGGGCGATGCCCGGGCGCTTGCCGAGAGCCAGCGCCTGACCGCCGAACTGTCACGCGCGCAAGAAGAGCTTGAGCGCGCCAAGACCAGTGCCGAGGAGCATGCGGCGCTGCGGCGCGAGTTGAGCAAGCTGGCCTCCCAGATCCTTGCGGTCTTTCGCGCCCAGGGCGTATCGCAACCGGTGCAACAGCGCGTGGTCGTCGAGATTCCCCAGGCCCACCCCCAGCAAGCCGCGATCGCGCCGCGCGCCCCGCAGCCCCAACCCGGGAGCGGCTGGCATCCCCCGCAAGGCGGCAACGGCGCATCGCACGAAGCGCCGGAGGAAGCCGAGGCTGAACCAGAGGTGGACATGAGCGCCGCGGATGGCGATCAGTCCGGCTACCCTGAGGACGCGCAGGAGGCAGAGCCGGAAGGCGCGAGCGGCTCCCTCGCGCGGAGATTTGCCGCGCGTAGAGAGGCCCGCCGCCACCAGGGTGAGGCCGCCAGCCTGGGCGACCGCCTCAAGGGACTGCTCGCGGAGCCGCACGAAGGCTGAGAGCCCCTACCTTTAAGTCTGAAGAAACTTGTGCAAGCCGTCTTGCAGCCGTAACGCCGTGAGCCGGCCGGAGAATACCGCGCCGGTGTCGATGCCGATGCGGTTCGGCCGTGTGACCGGGGCATTGCCTGGCGTGTGCCCGTGCACGACGACCTTGCCGAACGGCGCGGCATGATCGAGGAAGGGCTCCCTAATCCAAACGAGATCGGCTTCCGCCTGCTGCTCCAGGGGCACGCCAGGTCTGACCCCAGCATGCACGAAGAAATAGTCGCCAGCCGAAAGACTCAGGTTCAGACCCTTGAAGAAACGAAGATGACTCTCGGGAAGGACCTCGGCGAAGGTCTGCTGCCAAAGCTCGGCTGGCGCGCCGAGCCGCGCCAGCCGCTCCGTATCGACGCCATAGGAGCGCATGGTTGCCTCGCCGCCATTCAGCTGCCAGTTCTCCAGGCACGAGGCATCCTCAAGAAAATCGAGCAGGATTGCCTCGTGATTGCCCTTGAGAAAATGTGCATCGAAATTTTGCGGCAGACCGCCGAGCAATCGCTCAATCACGCCACGGCTGGCGGGACCGCGGTCGATATAGTCGCCGAGAAACACCAGCGTGCGCCGCTCGATCCCCTCGCATCTCTGCGCGTCGGTCTCGATCTGGGCGAGCATTGCCTCGAGCAGGTCGAGGCGGCCATGAATGTCGCCCACCGCATAGAGCAGCTGACCCTCCGGTATCGACGGATAGCTCGGGCTTTGATGGTTCGGGCTTGGGGCGTCTGATGCCGGCATCGCTCCGTGCAGTCTAACCCCACCCGTCCCGCCGATGAAACGCCCGTCTTAACTGGGTGAGGCAGAGCTACACGTCCCCCGGCTTGCCGACGATCTCCTGATAGAGCTTGGCCGGCAATCCGAACACAGTCTTCACGCAGTTGGCCCTGAGCCCGATGAACAGGACCATCTCTCCGGCGCGCAGTTGGTCGTCCTCGGTGATGACATAGAGCTTGTCGATACTGAGCGGCGGCAACCCTTTCAACTGCGCGGCACGCTCCTCGAAGGCTTTGAGGTCGGCGTCTTCCAGATAATCGAATTTGGCATGCACCTGGACGATCGCAGCCCGAATTTCGCTCTCCGCCTTGCAAGCCACGGGCACCGAGACCGGGCCCTCGCCGTTGTAATAGGTGGTGCCGTACTGGCCCTCCACAGGCCCGAGCCTCGCCGAATAGGCCTTGAACCCGGCAAGACCGATCAAGACACCGGCCAACAAAAGTCCTGCGGTGATCTTCGACCGAACAGGCATCGTCTTTGCACTCCGTACTAGATCACGGAATCCGTCTCGCAGATCACGGTGTCGCGGCGGCCGCATTCCGGCAGTTTATAGCCAATGATGGTGCCTGTCCTTGTATCGACGATCGGCGTCGGGCATCCGACCCGCCAGACCCGCCAGCGGGTATTTTTGTGTGCCTGGTCCCAATCCGTGGCCAGACGAATGCCGGCCCGCGCGCATTGCGAAGCCATGGCAAGGTTGGGATTTAGCGCTGGAGCCGGATCGTCTGCCGGGGTCAGCCGCATGCCCTCGGCGGGATCGTAGAGTTGCACCTCATGGCGCCGGCACACCATCATCGAGTGCTCGGTCGCCCAGGTCAGATTCTCGTACTTCGTATAGGCGGCGTTGGGGTCCGGCGGACCGCCAATTACGGTCTTGCAAACGATCAGCACCAGGATTGGAGGGATTTGCACTCCCATGGCTAGGCCCTCCTTTCGAGCATGCCGCCCTCGAAGGGCGCCGCCCAAAGGGCTGCGTTCAGGGTCTGCGGTGGTGCCGTGGGTGGCTGCTTCTTTTCTTGGGCAGTTGCCTGAGCGGAGAGAAGCAGGCTCACCGTCAGGGCCAACGTCAGGGCCAACGTCAGTTTGGTCAGCATCGTTAGGGCCTCCTAATGGAGTTGGTCGATTAACGCCACTTGTGCCCAGCCGGACCGACTATCCGGCCTGGAACTTTGCCCTTGACGCATCCTCCATGTTGCAACGCGAAAACGCTCGCTTTCGCTTACTGGCCGGAAGATCACCGGCCCGGGTCATCGCGGAACGGGTGTCCGTTCCTGCCGATAATAACCCTTTGTGTCTGCGACTCATTTTCGGTTCCAATCGCTCTTTGCTCGATGAACCCTGCCGGCATGCCCGCAGCGGCCATCTCGCATCTGCAATGTTGCACCGCAAAATACTGATTCGCAAGACCTGTTCAGGCTATGCTTGATGGAACCGTCCCGATAGAGCATGCCAGCAACACTTGGCAGAGCTTTGGCAGACTTGGAGACAAACATTGCTGGATATGCTCATGTTTAGGGCAGAAATTGCCAGAAATAGTCCGCGCAATGTGGTTTTTTGGACACAAGAGGGACCCTGAACCCACGATGTCACGCTGGCTAATTTTGTCGCAGTCGGAGGGCGCACCAAAATCTCGCCTGCCAAGCCTCCCCGCTAGTGGTCTGATTCATTCGGGCGATTCCCAAATTGCCCGAAGCAGTTCAAGCTGTTGGCATGAGAGCAGGGATCACGGTCAACGTCACGCCGGAACATCGCCGTCGGCTTGAGGCGATCGTTTCGGATCGCAGCGCGCCGCAAAAACATGTGTGGCGTGCCAACATCATTATCGCAACGGCCGATGGCTGCGGCACCTTCGAGAGCATGCGCCGCTCGGGGCGTTCCAAGCCGGTGGTCAGGCGCTGGCAGG
>JAWOJH010000127.1:0-9286 GCA_046481725.1 Methyloceanibacter sp.
CTCATCGCCACCTGCTGCAAGACCGCGCCGACAGCTTGACCGCCGAGGACGCCAGTAATGATTTGAACGATGATCGGAAGTATCGCTTCCATGCTTGAATCCCCCAAAAAAGCCAGAACACTATCGTTCCGGCGGTCAATATAGCGGGCCATCCGGCTTGGGCAGTCAAGTCAAAGCTTTAGAATTCCACCGATCAATAGCGGCCTAGGAACGGGAAGTCCGGCGCGCCGCTCTCGCCTCCGCGTTCAGGCGCGTTCACATCGCGGTTTTGTCCACACTATCCACACAACCTACCAAATTCGGTGGATAACGCGCCGCCGGTGGGGATTTTGCCTGGCAGGCCTTGCGGTGAACGGGGTCCCCCTCAGCTTTGGGGGCCGGCATTGGGGAAGAACAACTGCTCGCCGCCGATCTTGAAGCCGGCGATCGCCGCTTGCCCCTCTTTGCCGGTGAGCCAGTCGATAAAGGCCTGGCCTTCCTTGGCCTTGACCGTCTTGTGCTTGGCGGGATTGACCAGGATCGCCCCATATTGGTTGAATAATTTGGGGTCGCCTTCCACCAGGATCCTGAAATCGCTCTTGTTGGCGAAGGCGAGCCAGGTGGCGCGGTCGGTCAGCGCGTAGGCCTGCTTGCCGACGGCGGTGTTGAGCGTGGCGCCCATGCCCGAGCCCATCTCGAGATACCATTTGCCGCTCGCCGGATGCGGATCGACGCCAGCATTTTGCCAGAGCTTGAGTTCGGCCTTGTGCGTGCCCGACTCGTCGCCCCGCGATGCGAACGGCGCCTCCGCCTCGGCGATTTTCTTGAGAGCCGCGGCCGCATCATCTGAACCGGCAATTTGCGCCGGATCCGCGGCCGGCCCGGCGATGACGAAGTCATTATACATCACGTCATGACGTTTCACGCCGAAGCCGGCGGCGACGAATTTCTCCTCGTCCGGCTTGGAGTGTACCAGCACCACGTCGCCGTCGCCGTTCTCCGCATTCTTCAGTGCCTGTCCGGTGCCGACCGCGACAACCCTGACCTCGATTCCGGTCTTCTCGGTGAAGAGCGGCAGGATGTGCTCGAACAGGCCGGAATTCTGGGTTGAGGTGGTCGATTGCAGAATGATGAATTTGTCTTTGCTCTGAGCCGCGGCAGGCGCAGCCGCCAGCAGGCAGGCGCCGAGCATCACGCCGAGCACCGCGCGTCGATTTGCGTTCCAAGCCATGAGCGTCTCCTACGGTCAGAGCACCAATCCGCCGGCCAGGAAGGCGCGGGCCGCCTCGCTCTCCGGCCGCTGGAAAAAAATCTTCGCTGGCCGGTGCTCGATGACCCGGCCGCGATGCAGGAAAACCACGTCCTGCGCCAGCCGCCGCGCCTGGCCGACATCGTGGGTGACGACGATGATTTTGATGCCGCGACGCTGGGCGTCGATCAGCAGCCCCTCGATGGCCAAGGTCGAGGCCGGGTCGAGGCTCGCGGTCGGCTCGTCGAGGAACAGCACCTCCGGCTCCAGGCTCAGCGCGCGGGCGAGGCAAAGCCGCTGCTGCTCGCCGCCGGACAGCACCCGCGCTGGCATCGCCGCGTGCCGCTCCAGCCCCGCCAGCTTAAGCGCCCCGTCAACCCGGATCGCGCGCTCGTCGCGGCCGATGCCGCGCAAGCCGAGCGCATGCCAGATATTGGCGGCCGCCGAGCGGCGGAGCAGCACGGGCTTCTGGAACACCATGGCCTGGCGGCGGGCAAGCAAGCGGTCGAGCGGCCGGCCGGCCCACAAGATCGCGCCCCGCGTCGGCGCGATCAGGCCATGCATCAGCCTGAGCAGCACGCTTTTTCCCGCGCCGTTCGGCCCCATGATGACGGTCATGCCGCGCTCCGCGATGGTGAGATCGAGCCCGTCGATCACCCGCTTGCCGCCGGCCTCGTAGCAGAGGCCGCGGAGTTCCAGCGGCAGGAGCGCGTCCGCGCCGTCGATGATGGCCCCAAGCCCGCCTGGCGGTATGGCCGGGTCAAGCATAGGCGAGCCGGCTGGCATAACGGCGCACTCCCATCAGCGCGGCGTTGACGGCGAAGGCAATCACCAGGAGGACGATGCCGAGCGCCAGGGCAAGGGCAATGTTGCCCTTCGAGGTTTCCAGCGCGATCGCCGTAGTCATGGTCCGCGTGACATGGTCGATATTGCCGCCGACGATCATCACGGCGCCGACCTCGGCGATGGCGCGGCCGAACCCCGCCAGCACCGCCGTGGTCAGCCGGTAGCGGCCGTCCCACAGCAAGGTGCGGACGATGGCTGCGGGCGAGGCGCCGAGCGAGCGGAGTTGCTCGTCATATTCTTCCAGCAGGTCTTCGCAGGCCTGGCGGGTCAACGCCCCGACGATCGGCGTCACGATCACCACCTGAGCGATGATCATCGCCGCCGGTGTGTAGAGCAGCTGGAGCACGCCGAACGGGCCGGTATTCGACAACAGCAGGTAGACGAACAGGCCTGCAACCACCGGCGGCAGGCCCATCAGGGCGCTCAAGCTGGCGCTCACCGCCCCACGGCCGGGGAAGCGATAGACGGCAAGCGCCCCGCCCAAGGCAAAGCCGAGCAAGCTGGCGATCGCTACCGCGGTCAGGCTGACCTTTAGCGAAAGCAGCACGATCCCGATAAGCTTGGGATCAAGGGTGGCGATGAGTTTCAGCGCCATATGAAATGCCTCGGTCAGCTCTGCCATGTGAAGGCGGGGGGTTTTGCCTATATTCGAGGGGTGCGGGGACCCGGTGGCTAAGGACCTTATGTAGACTGGGATTCTCGTGGAAAAAAGTGCTAACGGCGTGATGCAGCCGGCGGAGCTCCCAACCACTTTGGCACTTCGCGGCCGACCTTGCCGACATGGGTCACTCGCTGTATCAACGCCACGGCTCGTTGCCGCCTTTTCCGGCACGGCTGGGCAACGACACCGCTAGCGGGGTCAGAGGAAAAGGGATCAAGTCGCGTGGAGCAAAAGACCCCGAGTAACGGCGGTCCGGACCGACCGGCAAGACATGTCGGCTCGCGCAAGCGCGCCAGAGGGTTCCCAAAGGGCCGTCAACTCGATGTTGAAGCGCTGGACGAGGTCAAGGAGCTGATCGGCGACCGTCCCCGGCGCCACGACCTGCTGATCGAATATCTCCATCTGATCCAGGACCGCTACCACTATATCTCGGCACGCCATTTGAAGGCGCTTTGCGAGCTGCTTCGCCTGCCGCAAGCCGCCGGATACGAGGTCGCGACGTTCTATGCCCATTTTGACGTAGTAAAAGAAGACGAGCCGGCGCCGCCGCCCACCACGATCCGCGTCTGCGACTCGATCACCTGCGCCATCAAGGGCGCGGCCAAGTTGCACGATGCGCTGAAATCCGCCCTCGACCCGAAACAGGTGCAGGTGCGCTACGCGCCCTGCATGGGCCGCTGCGACACCGCGCCGGTCGCCGAGGTCGGCCATCTTCATGTCGATCATGCCACGCCGCGCTCGGTCGAGACGGTGGTCAAGAGCGGCGAGCGGGAGCCGAAGATCCCGCGCTATGAAACGCTCGACCAATATCGCGTCAAGGGCGGCTACACGATCTTGGAGAAATGCCGCTCGGGCCAGTTGAGGCTGGATGCGGTCATCAAGGAGCTCACCGACGCCGGTTTGCGCGGTCTCGGCGGCGCGGGCTTTCCGGCGGGGCGCAAATGGCAGATCGTGCGCTCCTATCCCGGCCCGCGGCTGATGACCATCAACGGCGACGAAGGCGAGCCCGGCACCTTCAAGGACCGGTTCTATCTCGAGCGCGATCCGCACCCGATGTTCGAGGGCGCGCTGATCGGCGCCTGGGCGGTCGAGGCCGAGCGCATCTATCTCTATATGCGCGACGAATATCCGGCCGTGCTGCACATCCTGGCGCATGAGATCGCCGCGCTGGAGAAGGCCGGCATCATCGAGCCGGGCTTCATCGAGCTTCGCCGCGGCGCCGGCGCCTATATATGCGGCGAAGAGTCGGCGATGATCGAATCGATCGAGGGCAAGCGCGGCTATCCGCGCAACCGTCCCCCCTATATCGCCGAGGTCGGCCTGTTCGGCCGCCCGACCCTCAATAATAATGTCGAGACGCTCTATTGGGTGCCCGAGATCCTGAAGCAGGGCGCCAAGTGGTTCGCCGACCAAGGCGTCAACGGCGGCAAGGGCTTCCGGTCCTGGTCGGTCTCCGGCCGGGTGAAGCGGCCGGGCGTGATCGTGGCTCCGGCCGGCATCACCGCGCGCGAGCTGGTCGAACTCGCCGGAGGCATGGAGGACGGCCACAAATTCAAGGCCTATCTACCGGGCGGCGCCTCGGGCGGCATCCTGCCGGAGCGGTTGGCCGATCTGCCGCTCGATTTCGGTACGCTCGACAAATATGGCTCCTTCGTCGGCAGTCACGCCATCGTCGTATTCTCTGACCAGGACGACGTCACCGGGATTGTCCTCAATCTGTTGCGCTTCTTCGCGGACGAATCCTGCGGCCAATGCACCCCATGCCGGGTCGGCTGCGACAAGGCCGTGGCGCTGCTGGAGCGGCGCGACTGGGACAGCGAATTGCTGAACGAGCTGGCCCAGACCATGCGCGATGCCTCGATCTGCGGCCTCGGCCAGGCCGCGCCCAATGCCTTCATCACGGCGATGGAATTTTTCTCCGAGAAACCGGCCCGGACAGAGGTGGCAGGCAGCCCCGATCGCTATTAGATTGGAAGATACAATGATGGACCAATTGCTCTTTACCCTCGACGGCAAGGTGGTTTCTGCCCGTCCGGGCGAGACCATCTGGCAGGTGGCCCAGCGCGAAGGCATCGACATCCCGCATCTCTGCTGGCTGCCGCAGCCCGGCTATCGCGCCGATGGCAATTGCCGCGCCTGCATGGTCGAGGTCGAGGGCGAGCGCGTGCTGACCGCCTCCTGCATCAGGAAGCCCGCGCCGGACATGGTGGTGAAGACGGCCACCGACCGCGCGGTCAAGGCTCGCCGCATGGTGATGGAACTGCTGCTCGCCGACCAGCCTTCGCACGAGGACTCGCCGGACCGCGTGGCGCCGTTCTGGCATTGGGCCGAGGCTCAGCACGTCACCCATTCGCGCTTTCCCGCCAGCCGCGAGGTCAAGCCCGACCTGTCGCATCCCGGCATGGCCGTCAATCTCAACGCCTGCATCGAATGCGGGCTGTGCGTGCGCGCCTGCCGCGACGTGCAGGTCAATGACGTGATCGGCATGGCCTTCCGCGGCTTCGACGCCAAACCGGTGTTCGATTTCGACGACCCGATGGGAAAGTCGACCTGCGTCGCCTGCGGCGAATGCGTGCAGGCCTGCCCCACCGGCGCGCTGATGCCGAGCTCGATCGTCGACCTGAAGACGCTGCGCGGCACCCGCGAAGTCGATCGCGAGGTGCATTCGGTCTGCCCATATTGTGGCGTCGGCTGCCAGATCAGCTATCAGATCAAGGACGAGAAGATCGCCTTCGTGCAGGGCCGCGACGGCTATTCCAACGAGAACCGGCTCTGCGTGAAGGGCCGCTTCGGCTTCGATTACGTGACTAACCCGCAACGGCTGATGAAGCCGCTGATCCGCAAGCCCGGCCTACCCAAGGGCGTCAATGTCGATCCGTCCGACCCCTACACTCATTTCCGCGAGGCGAGTTGGGAGGAGGCGCTCAAACTCGCCGCAGGCGGGCTCGCGCGCGTCGGCGACAAGCATGGCGGAGAGGCGATTGCGGGCTTCGGCTCGGCGAAATGCACCAACGAGGAAGCCTATCTCTTCCAGAAGCTGATCCGCACCCGTTTCCACACCAATAATGTCGATCACTGCACGCGGCTCTGCCATGCCTCGTCGGTCGCCGCGCTGATCGAGGGCATCGGCTCCGGCGCCGTGACCGCGACCTTCAACGAGGTCGAGCATGCCGATGTGGTGATGATCATCGGCGCCAACCCCACCGAGAACCATCCCGTCGCCGCGACCTATTTCAAGCAGGCGGCCAAGCGCGGCGCCAAGCTGATCGTCATCGATCCGCGCGGCCAGGCCATGCGCCAATACGCGACCTTCATGCTGCAATTCAAGCCGGCGAGCGACGTGGCCCTGCTCAACGCTATCATGCATGTGATCGTGGAGGAGGGGCTCTACGACGTCCAATATCTCCAGGCCTATACCGAGAACTTCGAAAAGCTTAAGCAGCATCTCGCCAGCTACAGCCCAGAATCGGTCGAGCCGCTTACCGGCATCGACGCCAAGACCATCCGCGAGGTTGCCCGCGCCTTCGGCCGCGCCGAGCGCGCCATGATCTTCTGGGGCATGGGCATCTCGCAGCACGTCCACGGCACCGACAATGCGCGTTGCCTGATCGCGCTGGCGCTGATGTGCGGCCAGGTCGGCCGCCCCGGCACGGGCCTGCATCCGCTACGCGGTCAGAATAATGTGCAGGGCGCCTCCGACGCCGGCCTGATCCCGATGTTCTATCCGGACTATGCCGACGTCTCGAGCATCACCGTGCACAAGAAATTCGAGGAGCTGTGGCAGACGCCGCTCTCGGAGAAGAAGGGCCTCACCGTGGTCGAGATCGTCAACGCCGCCTACGACGGCAAGATCAAGGCCATGTATATCCATGGCGAGAACCCGGCCATGTCGGATCCCGATCTCGACCATGCCCGCGCCGGCCTCGCCAAACTCGAACATCTCGTGGTGCAGGACATCTTCCTCACCGAAACAGCGATGATGGCCGATGTCATCCTTCCGGCCTCCGCCTGGCCGGAGAAGACCGGCACCGTGACCAACACCAACCGCCAGGTGCAGATGGGCCGCAAGGCGCTCAAGTTGCCGGGCGACACGCGCGAGGATCTCTGGATCATCGTCGAACTGGCCAAGCGTCTCGGCCTTGGCTGGACCTACGGCCATCCTTCCGAAGTGTTCGCCGAGATGAAACTCGCCATGCCCTCCCTCGACAACATCACCTGGGACCGGCTGGAGCGCGAGTCCTCGGTCATCTATCCATGTCCCGAGCCCGGCCATCCCGGCGAGCCGGTGGTGTTCGGCGACGGCTTCCCCACCGAGACGCGCCGCGCCAGGCTGGTGCCGGCTGCCGTCCTGCCGCCCGCCGAAGTTCCCGACGAGGACTATCCCCTGGTGCTGATCACCGGCCGCCAGCTCGAACACTGGCATACCGGCGCCATGACCCGCCGCGCCAATGTGCTCGATGCGCTCGAACCCGGCCCCACCGCCAGCCTCCACCCCAAGACGCTCGCCAGATACGGGGTCAAGCCCGGCGATACGATCAAGGTGACCACGCGCCGGGGCTCGATCGAGCTGACCGCCCGCGCCGATCTCGGCATTCAGGAGAAGAATGTCTTCATCCCGTTCGCCTATGTGGAGGCGGCGGCCAATATCCTGACCAATCCGCAGCTCGATCCGATCGGCAAGATCCCGGAATACAAATATTGCGCGGTCAAGATCGAGCGGGCTTACGGCAAGGAGAACCCCGTTCCGGAGCCCGATCTCGAGGTGACGGCGCTGGGCATCTAGCCCTAGACTTGTGCGATGACACTGTCCGCGCCTGTCGCCGGCGTCCTTCTGGCCGGCGGCAGATCGAGCCGCATGGGCGGCGGCGATAAAGGCATGAGGCTGCTCGGCGGGAGGCCGATCCTCGCCCGCGTCATCGAGCGGCTCCAACCCCAGGTCGGCGACATGGTCATCAATGCCAATGGCGACATGGCGCGGTTCGCCGAATTCGGTCTGCCGGTCGTCCCCGACGCGCTGCCGGACTATGCCGGCCCGCTGGCCGGTGTCCACGCGGGGCTCAGCTGGGTCCGGCAGCACCGCCCGGATATACGCCATGCCGTCACCGTGGCCACCGACACGCCCTTTTTGCCGGCCGACTTGGTGCAGCGCCTTCTGGCGGCAGGCGAAGCGGACAGGCTCCGCGTGGCGCGCTCCAATTCAGGCACGCATTTCGTGATTGGGCTGTGGCCGGTGGAGCTGGCCTCCGCGCTCGAAGCCTCGCTCGAAGCCGGCGAGCGCAAGGCCGGTCAATGGGTCGCCGAGCACGGCGCAATTGAAGTTGATTTTCCCGATTTCGACATCGGCGGCGTGGCGGTCGATCCCTTCTTCAATATCAACCGGCCCGAGGATCTGGCTTACGCCGACAAGGTGCTGGAGCAAGCGCAGTGACGCCGCCCTTGTTCGGCGTGGCCGGCTGGAAGAATTCCGGCAAGACCACGCTCATGGCCCGCCTGATCGGCGAGTTGACCCGGCGCGGCTACGCCGTTTCCGTGGTGAAGCACGCGCATGAGAAGTTCGACATCGACCATCCGGGACGCGATTCCTTCAAGCTGCGCGAGGCCGGCGCGCGCGAGGTGGCGCTGTCGTCGCCGCGCCGCTTCGCCCTGATGCGCGAATTGGGAGACGCGCCGGAGATGACCTTGGCGGAGATTCTTCCCCATGTCGGCGCGTGCGATCTGGTGCTGATCGAAGGCTTTAAAAGCGAGGCCTTTCCCAAAATCGAAATTCGCCGGGAGGGGGCCGCGTCGCGCGAGCCTCTGCATGGGAAGTTTCCGCAAGTCGTCGCCATTGCCTCGGACCGTCCCGAAAACGAGCCGGATGATCTGCCGGTGTTTCAACTCGACGACATGGCCGGAATGGCTGAGTTCATCGTCGCCCGGCTCGGATTGCAGCGACCATGACTCCTAAGCTGATCGACGATTGCTTCGTGCTCGACAAGGACCGGCTCCCGCATCGCGAGGCGCTGGCGATCCTCAAAGCGCGCGTCAGTCCCGTGGTTGGAGCCGAAGAGGTGCCGCTGGCCGAGGCTGCCGGGCGCTTTCTCGCGGAGGCGATCGTCGCGCCGCGGCCGATTCCGGCTCACGACAACGCCGCCGTCGACGGCTATGCCTTCGCCGCCTCTGCCTATGACCAGGGCAAGGGCGCGCGGCTGGAGGTGAAGGGCCAGGCTGCGGCCGGGCATCCCTTCGCGGGCGTGCCGCCGCGCGACGGTGCGGTGCGCATCTTCACCGGCGCGGTGATGCCGCAAGGCCTCGACACCGTGGCGATGCAGGAAGATGTGCGCCTGGAGCAGAGCGGTGAGGTCGTCTGGGCGGTCATTCCGCCGGGCCTCAAGCCGGGCGCCAACCGGCGGCTGGCGGGTGAAGACGCAAGGGGCGGCACAGCGCTCGCGGCGCCGGGCATGCGCGTGCGGCCGCAAGAGGTGGCGGCGGCAGCGGCCGCGGGCTTCGACCGGCTCATTTGCTACACGCCGCTGAAGGTCGCCATCGTCTCCACCGGCGACGAGATCATC
>JAWOJH010000101.1:0-2602 GCA_046481725.1 Methyloceanibacter sp.
CAGTTCTTCATCTGCTTCGACGACGCGGGCTTTCTCGACCGCAAATACACCGTCTGGGGTCGCGTGATCGAGGGCATGGAGAATGTCGACAAGATCAATCGCGGCGAGCCGCCCGCCAATCCCGATAAGATGCTGAGCGTGCGGGTCGCCGCCGACCAGGCATAAGTCAGCGAGCCAGCGTTGCGCGTCGACGCCTTCGACTACGCTCTGCCGGAAGAGTTGATCGCGCTCCGACCGGCAAGCCCGCGCGACGCGACGCGGCTCCTGGTGGTCGAACCCGGTGCCGAGCCGCCCCTTGCCGACCGGGTGATCCTCGACCTGCCGGAATTGCTGCATCCGGGCGATGCACTGGTGTTCAACGACACCAAGGTGATACCCGCGGAACTCAGGGGCTTCCGCGAGCGCGACGGCGTCAAGGCCCAGATCTCGGTCACCCTGACCGACCGGCTCGACTCCAATCGCTGGCGCGCTCTGGCACGCCCGGCCAAGCGGCTGAAAGAAGGCGACCGTGTCGTCTTCGGGGAGGGCGGCGACGCGTGCTTGCTGGGCAGTCTGGCCGCGACGGTCGAGGCAAGAGGACAGAGCGGCGAAGTGACGCTCGCCTTCGATTTCAGCGATGTCACGCTCGACGAGGCGATCGCGCGCTTCGGCGAGATGCCGCTGCCGCCCTATATCGCTTCGCGCCGCCCGGCCGATATTCAGGATCGCGTCGATTACCAGACCAGTTTCGCGCGAGAGGAGGGGGCGGTCGCAGCGCCGACCGCCGGCTTGCATTTCACCGAGCGGCTGATGGCGGCGCTGGACGCGCGCGGCGTCTCCCGTCATTTCGTCACCTTACATGTTGGGCCCGGCACGTTCCTGCCGGTGCGCGGCCCCGACATTGCGGGCCATGTCATGCATGCGGAGACCGGCACCATCACGCAAGCGACCGCGGAGGCGCTCAACCAGGTCAAGCAGCGGGGCGGGGACATCGTTGCCGTGGGGACCACCTCGCTCAGGCTGCTGGAGAGCGCGGCCGATGCGCAAGGGCGGCTCGCGCCTTTTTTCGGGGCGACCAATCTGTTCATCACGCCGGGCTATCGCTTTCGCTTCGTCGACCGGCTCGTGACGAATTTTCACCTGCCGCGCTCGACCCTGTTCATGCTGGTCGCCGCCTTCTCCGGGCTCGACCTGATGCAGCGCGCTTATGCGCATGCGGTGGATCGGCGCTACCGGTTCTATTCCTACGGCGATGCCTCTCTGCTCAGCCCTGCAAGAGAAGCGCATGACTGATCGCTTCTCCTTCTCCGTCAAGGCGCGCGATGGGGCAGCGCGTGTGGGCGCGATCGCCACGCCGCGGGGCATCGTGCGTACGCCGGCCTTCATGACGGTCGGCACCGGCGCCACGGTCAAGGCGATGTTCCCGGAGGACGTGGAGGCCGCAGGCGCCGACATCATCCTCGCCAATACCTATCACCTGATGTTGCGGCCCGGAGCCGAGCGCATTGCCCGGCTCGGCGGCCTGCACAAATTCATGCATTGGGAAAAGCCGATCCTGACCGACAGCGGCGGCTACCAGGTCATGTCGCTCGCCAAGCTCCGGAAGATCGACGAGGCCGGAGTTACCTTCCAGTCGCATATCGACGGCGCCAGCGTGACCTTGACGCCGGAGCGCGCCATCGAGGTGCAATGCCTGCTTGGCGCCGACATTCAGATGGTGCTTGACGAGTGCACGCCGTTTCCGGCCACGCGCGAGGAGGCGAAACGCTCACTCGAACTATCGCTGCGTTGGGCCAAGCGCTCCAAGCAGGCTTTCGGCAAGCTGGCCAAGCCGGGCCACGCGCTGTTCGGCATCGTACAAGGCAGCATCTATCCCGAGCTTAGGGAGCAGAGCGCTCATGCGCTGTTGCAGACCGGGTTCGATGGCTATGCAATCGGCGGGCTTGCCGTCGGTGAAGGCCAGGCCGCGATGCTCGATATGGTGGAGGTGACGGCCGCGCACCTGCCGGAGGATCGCCCACGCTATCTGATGGGGGTCGGTACGCCTCAGGATTTGCTGCTATCGATCGCGCGCGGCATCGACATGTTCGACTGCGTCATGCCGACCCGCTCGGGCCGGCATTGCCAAGCCTTCACCTGGGGCGGCCGGATGAACCTGCGCAATGCCTGCTATGCCGAGGACCCCACGCCGCTCGACCCGGAGAGTGCGTGCCCGGCCGCGCAATATGAGCGGGCTTATCTGCATCATCTGGTTAAGTCGGGCGAGACCCTTGGGGCGATGCTGCTGAGCTATGCCAATGTGCAGTTCTACCAGGAGCTGATGGCCCGCGCCCGCGCCGCGATCGAGGCGGGGCAGTTCGAGCAATTTTCGGACGAAATATGCCGCCGCTACGCGAAATCGGATCAATCCCCGGACGAGGACTAGACCTAAGCCTGCTGCCCAGGCGTGGCCTGAACCACGCAGCCTTTGATCCGCCAGCCGCCGTTTGCGAGCTGCTCGAGCTGGAACTCCGCCAGCCATTCCTGGCCCATGCCGTCGGTCAGAAGAACCTGCTGCGTGACGCGACGCCCGGCTTGCTCCACGCCGAGGAAAGCGAAGCGCTTGGCGTCCAGCATGGCCGGG
>JAWOJH010000154.1:0-34909 GCA_046481725.1 Methyloceanibacter sp.
TGATGAGCTTGCATATCTGGGCGATCTCGCACGGCATCGCCTCGCTGTTCGCGCAAGGCAATTTTCAGGCGCGCAAAGTGCCGATGAGCCCAGAGGACATCCTCGAAAGCGCCATGCTGGTCTATCTCAAGGGGCTCGGCATTTTGCCAGACGCCCAATGAGTCATGCTGCTTGGCGTGCGGCTTCCAGGGCTGCTGCGGCGCGATCGGTGGCGTATCTGACCTCGGCGAAATCTCCGCGCAGCGCCTTCAGCGCGTTGCGCTCGATCTCGATTTCGTAACTTGTGCGAAAGCCGAAGCGCCGGAGAACCGGCACCGGGGGGCACCAGCCCTGGATGGCGTGCTGGAACAGAAATCCGGTGACCAAAGCCGGCAAGGTCAGCCAGCGGCGGTCGCGCGTTGCGCCGAGGAAGACGCCGGTAAAGGCAACGGCGGCAGCGTTGGCCTCTATGGCGCGTTCGATGTCCCATTCGGCATCGAGTTCGCGCAGCCGATTTCGGATCCTGTCGGGCCGGGCCGCATAATAGCGGACGCTTTCCTCGATTTGGCGCTGAATGCTTTCATTGACGTCCGGCGAAGTATTTCGCGGAACGCGGGTGCGGGTGTCGGGCGGCATGGGCTACTCCTTGCCTATATAACGACCGACGTCCTTTCTGGTTGCACCGCCCCTAGCGGCCCGCTTGCAGCCAGTTCAGTACGCGCTGCCATTCCGCGCGCGAGCCGTAAAAGCTGTTGCGGTCGACGCCGCCTCTGATCCCGGGCACGTGGCCGGTGGTGGTGAATTGCCAGAAGGCCCATTTGCGCTCGCGATAGATCTGTTCCGGCTTGGCGGCGACCGAACGCAGCCAGAAATGATAGTCGGTGAACTCGCCTTCGAGCACGTCGCGGTGGAATTTCGGATCGGTGTAGATGATCGGCCGCTTGCCGGTATGCGCATGCATGGCGTCGAGCATGATCTTGATCTTGGCCAGCGCCTTGTCGCGCGGGATGCGCGCCGGGCAGGTCTTGGAATGGCTGTTCCATTCCAGGTCGAGCACGGGCGGCAGTGCGTCGTTGTCGGCCGGCACGTTTAGCATGAACCAGAGCGCCTGCTCATGCGCCGGGCGGCACCAATAGACGAAATGATAGGCGCCGCGCGCTATGCCGGCGCGCTTGGCCGCGTTCCAGTTCTCCTGGAATTTCGGATCGAGATGGTCGCCGCCTTCGGTCGCCTTGATGAAGGCGAAGTCGATGCCGACATCGCGCACCTTGTGCCAGTCGATGTCGCCCTGCCAATAGGAGACGTCGATCCCCTGGATCGGCATGGTATGCGCCGAGGCCACCCCCGCATGCGGCTTCTTGTCCGAGAGGGGACGCGACAGCGCCATCTGGCCGGCGCTAGCGACGAGAAGCGCTGAAGCCATGGCCAAGACGGCCAATGCGTGACTGTGAAACGCCATTGGGTAAGGTCCCCCGACCGCTTTCCCCGCAAGCTAACCTGCCGAATCTTAGAATTTTCTTGCCCCGTATGCGACCTTGCCGTCCCAGGCGCGGTCTGCTCTCCCATCACTTTTGCCGCAGGGCTATTGACTCCTTGTCAGGTGCACGCATCTATGTAAATGTGAATAACATTCACACTGAAGGAAGGACCCCGATGCAATTGGTTGCGACCTTGGATGAGTACGGGAAACCGGCCTGGATCATCGCCATGATCGCCGGCTTCCTCATCTGGTGGCCCATTGGGCTTGGCGTTTTGGCCTATCTGATCTGGAGTGGACGCATGGGATGCGGAAATAAGACACAGTGGAAAGACTACCTCACGAGCGAGGCGCGCCGGTTTGGCGGCGGGATGACGGCGTTCCGCGCGACCGGCAATCGCGCCTTCGACGACTATCGCGAGGAGACCTTGCGGCGGCTGGAGGACGAGGCGAAGGAGTTCCAGGGCTTCTTGCAGCGCCTGCGCCACGCCAAGGACAAGGCTGAGTTCGACCAGTTCATGGCCGAGCGCAGAAATGGCGGCGGCGCGACCGCCTGATCCGCTCGCTTCACCCCTGCGAACGAGCGACAGCGTTAGAGAGGCAACAGTTTGAGGAGGCGCGGGATCCCGGTCCCGCGCCTTTTCATATGCCTAGATCAATACTTTCTGTTCCTCGGGCTCCGAGGGTTCTTCGAGCGCCTGCGGCGCCTTCAGCACGAGTAATTCGACCGCGCGATCGGCGGCGTCCTGGAACGGCCGCAACACGAGGCTGGCGCCCGCCGCGCGCAGCGCCTCGATATCGGCGTCGCGATGCGAGGTCACGGCGATCTTCCCCTTGAAGCCGGACTTGCGCAGTGTCTGGATCAGCACGATCCGCGCATCGGCATGATCGATGCCGGTGTTCTGATCGGGGATGGTCGAGACCACCCAGGCGGCATTCGACAACGGCAAGGTGGCGAGGAATTCCGGATCGGAGGCATCGCCGTAGACCGCGTCGAGCCCGTCGCGGAGCCAGCGCCTAACCACCACGGGATTGAAATCGGTTCCGAGCACCCGCTTGCCGTCGCGGGCGAGCAAGCGGCCCATGGTCCCGCCATAGCGTCCAAGCCCGAACACGATCACGTCGTAGCGCTTGGTCTTGTCGATCGAGCCGCCGGGTACGCCTTCGCGTGAACCGTCCCGCTCGAATACGTGCAGCAGCGGCTCGCACAACGCGTAGAGCTCGTGCGAGTAGGTGATCATATAGGTCGAGGCGGCGATGGTGATCAGCCCCACCAGGGTGACGAGGCCGAGCGCCTCGGTGGAGACGTGGCCGATGGCGACGCCCATGGCCATGAAGATCAGCGAGAACTCGCTGATCTGCGCCACGGTGAGGCCGGCCAGGAAGCCGGTGCGCAGCCGGTAGCCGAGCGCCGCCATGATCACGATCACGATCAGCGGATTGCCGATCAGCACGAACAGCGACAGCACCGTCGCATCGAACACGCTTTCCCCGAGATTGCCGAGATTGAGCTTGGCGCCGAGCGCCACGAAGAAGAACAGCAGCAGGAAATCGCGCAATGGCGAGAGCCTGGCGGAGATCGCATCCCGGTAGGGCGTCGAGGCCAGCGCCACCCCCGCGAGCAGGCCGCCAAGCTCCTTGCCGAAGCCCAGCGTGTCGCCGAGCGCGGCGAAGGCGGCCGCCAGCGCGATGGCGAAGCTGAGCAGCAGCTCGGGCGAGCGCGCCAGGCGCTCGCTGATCGGCGCCGCCAGATAGCGGATGAACAGCAGCACGAAGCCCACCATCAGCGTGCCGGCGCCGAGCACGAAGAGAATGTCCTTGGCCGACGAGCCCTCCTGCGCGCCGATCCCCACCGCCGAGAGCACGATCATCGCCAGCACTACGACGATGTCCTGCACGATCAGGAAACCGAGCGCGATCTGCCCATGCAGCGAGTCGATCTCGCGCTTGTCGGACAGCAGCTTGACGATGATGATCGTGCTGGAGAAGGTGAGGGCCACGGAAATGTAAAGGCTGGTGACGGCATCGAAACCGAGCGCCAGGCAGATCAGGAAGCCGAACACCGAGGTGAACAAGACCTGGCCGAGGCCGGTGGCGAGCGACACCGGGCCAAGCGTGCGAATGAGGTTCACGTCGAGCTTGATACCGACCAGGAACAGCAGGATGGCGACGCCGAGCTGGGCGAAAAGCTGGATCGGTTCGTCCGAGCGGACGATGGCGAGCCCGGCCGGTCCGGCGATGATGCCGACAACGATGAGGCTGACGATCAGCGGCTGCCGGAGCATCATGCCCACGGCCCCGACCACCGCCGCCAACATTAGCAGCGCGGCAATTTCGTTGAAGACCGAAGAGGTGACCCACTCGATCAGCATTGGTCAGTTCGATCCTGTGGACGGAATGTTCTCTCGGGGATACGGCGAAGCGCCGCAATAGGCCAGAAAAACCTGGGCGCTCGCGATGGCGGTTGATGCAGGTCAAGGATAGGGTCGGGCTGTTGAGGTCAGGTCCGGGCTCGGACGGCGGAGCGCATCCATGGCGCAGCGATTCCTCGTAGCCACCGATTTCTCCACACGCTCGGATCGTGCCTTGCGGCGCGCGAGTCTGCTGGCGCGGCAGGTCTCCGCCGAGCTGATCCTCGTCCACGTCGTCGACGACGACCGGCCGAAGCGGCTGATCCAGGCAGAGCGGCTGGAGGCGGAGGCGCTGCTCGCGGAACTCGCCGCCACATTGCGCGAGGCCGATGGCATCGTCTGCGATAGCCGGGTGGTATTCGGCGCCGCGTTTCAGGCGCTCTCCGATGCGGCCGACGACACCGGCGCCGATCTGTTGGTGATCGGCCCCCATCGCCGGCAAATGCTGCGCGACACGTTTCTCGGCACGACCGCGGAACGAACCATCCGGGCGAGCGGCAAGCCCGTGCTGATGGCCAACAGCGTCCCCGCGGGTCCCTACCGTACGGTCGTGCTCGCCACCGATTTTTCCCCCGCCTCGGTCGCGGCGGCGCAAGCGGCCAAGCAACTGGGGCTGCTCGGATCGGCGGCGGTCGTCGCGCTACACATGCTCGACCTGCCGGAGGAGGGGCCGGTGCTTCGCGCCACCATGGCCGTGACGGAGTACGAGACCTTCCTGGCGCAGGCGGAACAGCGCGCCCACGCCAAGCTGGAACGCTACGGCCGCGAGACCGGTATCGCTGCCGTGGCCCAGGTGCTCAGTCCTGCCGAGGAACCGACCGGCATGGCCGTGAACGGCTTCGCCAAGTCCGTAAACGCCGGCCTGGTCGTCGCCGGCACTCATGGGCGCACCGGCCTGGAGAAATGGCTGCTCGGCAGCGTGGCGGAGAGCATCCTCAGCCACGCGGAGATGGATGTCCTCGCGGTCCCGCCCAGCAACGCTTAACCGGAAGGCCGCAATCCTCTTTTCTTTCGGGCGCGCCTCTATAGGATGCGCCCCCATTCGCCAGCCTGGCCAATTGGAGAGGACCGATCATTTTGCATCAGCACCGCAAGTCTCGCGTAAGATTTCGCCTGGGCGTCATTCTGATCCTGGGCGCCGTTTTCATTTCGCCCGCCCTGGCCGAGCCTACCGATCTGGCGAAGCTTGCCGCAAATCCGCTCGACTATCTCGACAAGGAGGTCGAGGTCACCGGCCATTGCCTGAAGAACGGCGCCAAAGGCGACGTGATCGGCTATGAATGCACCACCGATGGCCCGGTCTGGGTCAACGCCAATTCGATCGAGCCGGACGCCGTCCGGGAAAAGCTCGACGGCGAGTGCAGCGGCAAGGACGACGAGTCCTGTCGCGTCACCATCCGTTTCGTGCCGCGCTCCTTCAGCACCTCGGGATTCATCGAGCCCGGCAAGACGATCACCATCTTCAATACCGGGAAGGCCGAGCTGAGCTTCTGAGCGTCACGGCTCACGGCTTGCCGTAGCCGCCGCCGGTCGGCGTCTTGACGATGATTGCTTCACCCGGCTCGAGCACGGTCTGGTCGGCGCTTTTCAGCCGTTCCAGCCGTCCATCGTTCCGGCGCACCCAATTCTCGCCGGGCTGGCCTTGTTCGCCGCCGAGCGCGCCGAACGGCCGCAGCCTGCGGAAGCCGGACAGGATCGCGCACTCCATCCGCGCCAGGAAGCGGATCACGCGCAAGGTGCCGTCGCCGGCGCGCCATTTGCCCTTGCCGCCCGAGCCGCGCGCGATTTCGAAGCGTTCGAGCAGCACGGGGTAGCGCAGCTCCAGCACTTCCGGGTCGGTAAGCCGCGAGTTGGTCATATGCGTCTGCACCGCGGCCACCCCGTCGAAGCCGGGCCCCGCCGGCGCGCCCGAGCAGATCGTCTCGTAATATTGATAGCTGTCATTGCCGAAGCTGAGGTTGTTCATCGTGCCTTGCGCCGAACCGAGCACGCCGAGCGCGCCATAGAGGCAATTGACGATGGTCTGGCTGGTCTCGACATTGCCGGCGGCGACCGGCGCCGGGTAACGCGGCTTCAGCATCGAGCCTTTCGGCACCACGATCTTGATCGGCCGGAGGCAGCCGGCATTCATCGGGATGTCTTCGTCGACCAGGGTGCGAAATACATAGAGCACGCAAGCGCGGGTGATCGGCTCCGGCGCATTGAACGCGTCCGGAACCTGCGGGCTGGTGCCGGTGAAATCGACGATTGCCTTGCGCGCCTTGCGGTCGATCTTGATCGCGACCTTAATGACGCTGCCCTGATCGGTCTCGACTTCGAACTTGGTGTTCTTGAGCTTGGCGATCGCCCGCGACACCGCCTCCGCTGCGTTGTCCTGCACGTGCCCCATATAGGCGCGCACCACAGGCAGCCCGTAATGCCGCACCATGTTGCGAAGCTCCGCCGCGCCGGTCTCGTTGGCGGCGGCTTGCGCCTTGAGGTCGGCGATATTCTGCGCCCTGTTGCGCGCGGGGTAGGGGGCCTCGCTGAGGAGCTTCAGCACTTCCTCCTCGCGGAAGCGTCCTTTGGCGACGAGCTTGAAGGTGTCGATATAGACGCCTTCCTCTTCGATGCGCGTCGCTTTCGGGCTCATCGAGCCCGGCGCGATTCCGCCAATATCCGCGTGATGCCCGCGCGCGGCGACGAAGAACAGCAGATCGGGACTGTTCTCGCCGAACACCGGCGTCACCACGGTGATGTCGGGAAGATGCGTGCCGCCATTATAGGGCGCATTCAGCATATAGGCGTCGCCGGGCTTCAAACTGTCGCCCACCTCGCGCAGGATCGTCTCCACGCTCTTGTCCATCGAGCCGAGATGCACCGGGATGTGCGGCGCGTTGGCGACGAGGCGTCCCTTCGCGTCGAAGATCGCACAGGAAAAGTCGAGTCGCTCTTTGATGTTCACCGAGCGTGCGGTGTTTTGCAGCGCGTAGCCCATCTGCTCGGCGATCGACACGAACAGATTGTTGAACACTTCGACCATCACCGGATCGGCCTGTTTGCCGACGCGCGCCGCCCGCTTCTTGGCGATGCGGGTGAGCAAAAGGTCGTTCTGCGCGGTGACCTCGGCCCGCCAGTCCGGCTCGACCACGACGGTCTGATGGTCCTCGACGATCAGCGCCGGGCCCTCCAGCGTCTGACCCGGCGCCAGCGTGCCGCGCGGGAAGACCGGCGTCTCGTGCCAGCTTCCGCCGGTGAAGATTTTCCGCATTGCATGGGGTTCAGGCAGTGAAGGGCTCTCCATGCCTCCCCCTCGCACACTCTCCCCACCAAGGGCAGCGACGATCATCGGCGCGCCGCCGCCTTGCGCCTCGACCTCGATCGCCTCGATTTCGATCTCCTTCTCCGGACTGATGAAGCCGAAGCGCTTCCGATGCGCCACCTCGAACAGGGCCCGCATCGCGCCTAAGCTCGCCAGCGGAATCGGCAGGCTGGAATCGGTGCCGGCATAGCGGAGATGCGCCTGCGCGATCACGGAAACGCCGCTTGCCGCGACGCCCTGGCGCGTCAATTCCTGCCGCACCTCGTCCTCGAGCGGGGCGCGCAAGCGGGCCGCCTCGGCAAGACCCTCCTCGTCGAGCGGCTTGAGCACGCTCCGCGTGCGCATCGCGCTCAAGGAAGCCAGCCCCATGCCGAACGCCGACAGCACGCCCGAGAACGGATGGATCAGCACCGAGGTCATGCCGAGTGCGTCGGCCACCAAACAGGCATGCTGGCCGCCCGCGCCGCCGAAGGAATTCAAGACATATTCGGTCACGTCATAGCCGCGCTGCACCGAGATCGTCTTGATCGCATTCGCCATGTTCTCGACGGCGATCTTGATGAAGCCGTCGGCGATCTCTTCGGCCAAGCGGCCGTCGCCGAGCTTGCGCGCCAGCGCTTGGAACGCCTTGCGCACCGCCCCGGCATCGAGCGGCTCGTCCTGTGCGGGGCCGAAGATGCGCGGGAAGTAGTCGGGCTGGAGCTTGCCGGTCATGACATTGGCGTCGGTGACGGTGAGGGGGCCGCCGCCTCGATAGGCCAGCGGCCCCGGATCGGCGCCTGCGGAGTCGGGTCCGGCGCGGAAGCGCGATGCGTCGTAATGCAGAATCGAGCCGCCGCCCGCGGCGACGGTATGGATCAGCATCATCGGCGCGCGCACGCGCGCCCCCGCCACCACGCTCTCGAAGGTCCGCTCATAGCCCCCGTCGAAATGGCAGACATCGGTGGAGGTGCCGCCCATGTCGAAGCCAATGATCCGGGTGAAGCCGGCCGCGCGCGCCGTTTCCACCGCGCCGACCACCCCGCCGGCGGGACCTGACAGGATCGCGTCCTTGCCCCGAAACAGGCCCGCCGAGGTCAGCCCCCCCGAGGACTGCATGAACAGGAGGCGCGGACTCCCTCCCCCTGGCAGGGGGAGGTCGGTCGGCGCCTGCGCCGACCAGGTGGAGGTTCGCTGCCGGCCCGACCCCTCCCCGGACCGCTTATGGCGGTCCGATCCTCCCCTTTCAGGGGAGGGGAGAAGAGCCTTCTCGACGCGGTCGACATAGCGCCGGAGCAGCGGCGAGAGATAGGCGTCCACCACGGCGGTGTCGCCGCGGCCGACGAATTTGACAAGCGGGCTCACCTCGTGGCTCGCCGAGATTTGGGTGTAGCCGGCGGTGCGCGCGAGCGCGATCGCCTCGCGTTCGTGCTGCGGATAGGCGTAAGCATGCATGAAGACGATGGCCACCGCAGAGATGCCCTCGGCACGCGCGGCGCGAAGCGCCGTGATGGTCGCCGAATGATCGAGTGGCACTTCGACGCTGCCGTCGGCGCGCAGCCGCTCCGGCACCTCGACCACGCGCGCATAGAGCATCGACGGCTTGACGATCTGCCGCGCGAAGATCCTGGGCCTGGCCTGGTAGCCGATCTCCAGCGCGTCGCGGAATCCGCGGCTAACGATGAGCAGCACCGGATCGCCCTTGCGCTCGAGCAACGCATTAGTGGCGACGGTGGTGCCCATCCTGACGCTGGCGATCATTTCGGCGGGAAGCGGGCGTCCGCGCGGCGCGCCCAGAAGGTCGGCGATGCCGGCAATCGCCGCGTCCGCGTAGGCGTGCGGATTTTCGGAGAGCAGCTTGCGCGTGAAGAGCGTCCCGTCAGGCGCGCGCGCGACGATGTCGGTGAAGGTGCCGCCGCGGTCGATGAAGAACTGCCATTTGCCGGCCCCGGTCATCCGATGCGCTTGAGCCCTGCTTGATAGCGCTTCCAGCGCTGCACATAGACCTCCGCGCCCCGCGCGGTCATGGCGCGCACCTTCTCGTCGCTCTCGCGCACCGCCTTGGCCGGTGCGCCGAGGATCACCGAATTGTCGGGAAATTCCTTGCCCTCGGTGATCAGCGCCCCGGCGCCGACCAATGAATTGGACCCGATCTTCGCCCCATTGAGAACGATCGCGCCCATGCCGATCAGGCTCTGCTCGCCGATGGTGCAGCCATGCAGCACGACATTGTGCCCGATCACGCAGCCCCTGCCGATCGTCAGCGGAAAACCCGGATCGGTGTGCAAGGTGGCATTGTCTTGAATTTGTGAACGCGCGCCGATCTCGATCAGCTCATTGTCGCCGCGCAGCACCGCGCCGTACCAGATACTGACATCCGATCCGAGCCGTACCTTGCCGATCACCGAGGCCGTCTCCGCGACCCAATAGAGGCCGTCCGCGGGCAGTTCCGGTTCCACTCCGTCCAGTTCGTAAATCGTCATGCTTGCTCCTACTATGGATTCCCCGGCCTCATGCTTCGAGACACGAGCTTCGCCCGCTCCGCAGCATGAGGGGGGGTTACCCCTTGCCCTGAGGAGGGCCGGAGGCCCCTCTCGAAGGGTCAGGCTCCGGGCTGGCCGGGGCGGGTTTAACGGCGTCGAGTTCGCGCTCCAGCCGCGCGATCTCCGCGCGGAGCTCGCCGGCTTCCAGCTCGGCATACATGGCCGCGGCGCGGGCCGCCAGCCGCGCCAGCATGGCGCGCTCATAGTGATCGAGATCCGTGCCTGACTCATGCGGCCCGTACAGCGACAGGGCATAGCAGCGCAGCGGGCTCGACGCCGGCACGGCGAGCACCGGCCGCGCTAGGCCTGGCGGCAGGTCGTCCCGCTCCGCATCGGCCAGGCCGAACGGCCTGCCCGGTTCCACCGCTTCGAGCAGTTCATCCTCGGCTTCGAGTGAGGCCGTGCCGCCGTCCCAGCCCCTTGCATGCGGGCCGCGCCGGAAGCGCGAGCCATCCCGCCGGAAGGAGGCGGCGGAGGTCAGCTTGAGCCTGCGGAACGGTTCGGAGGCGAGCAGCCGGTCGATCTCGGCAAGCTCGCCGGCCTTGAGCAGCGCCGCGCCGAGCTCCCGCTCCACCGCGTCGAGCGCCCGGTTGAAATAGCGGTCGGCGAAATGAACCGCCCCCTCATGCAGCCGGGTGATCAAGAAAATGGCGACCGCGCCGATCATCAGCCAGGCCCAGGCCGGGAGGTACTCCTGGACGTGTTCCACCGCGTGATGCAGCAACAGCACCGGAACGCTCAAGGCGAGCCCGAGGATCGTGACCCGGCGCAGCGGGATCATCACGCTCACCACCCGTCGCCGGCGTAGCGCCTCGAACACGAACAGGCAGAGCGCGCCATTGATCAGATAGAGCAGGCCGATGACGTCCTCGCGCGGGGTGAAGTCGCCCCAGCGCGTCTCGAAGATGGTCGTGGTGGTGGCGAGTTCGGCGATCAGGAATGCCGGGAGCCCGATCAGGCAGCCCCAGATTACCCAGCGCATGCGCTGATAGTCCTCGGGCGTCTGCGTGCCCCGTCGCAGCAGCAGAATCGCCACCGCGGCGATCGCAACCGGAAATCCGGCCAGGATTCCCACGCGCGTGATCGTCTCGGTCGGATAGCCGAACAGGCTGCCAGAGGATGCGAGCAGCAACAGCGCCAGGACCAGGGCGAGCCAGGGCAGCGCCCGTTCGACCCGACGCCACTCCGGCTCGATCGTGTCGTTGGGCACGCGCAGCACGAACAGGATCAGCCCAGCAAAGCCCACCCCTTGCGCCACGGCGCCGGCGAAGCTTTGCACGAGCAGCGCTGCCGGCCAGAGTTGAAGGATTGCGTAATACGCATAGGCCTGCCCGGGATTGAACCAGTTCACATAGAGAAAGAAACCCCAGCTCATCGGCCCCGGACGCGTCCAGACCAGCCAGGCGGCCGCGATCACGACGGCGATGCCGGCAAGCTGATCGAGCAACAGCACGAGGCGGGTAAGGTAGTTGGGGTTCGGTTGCACGGCGTGCACGGTTATTTGCCGCGGTGGCCCGCTGCCGCTTGCCGCGAAATCGACCGTGACGCTTTGATCGGGCAGCACATATTCCACGCCGCCGAGTACGGCGAGCGCGTCGCCGCATCTCGCATGATCGCCGGGCGTGCAGCGCATGCGCTTCAGGTCCACCTGGTCGCCCACTCTGATTCCCGCGCGCCAGCCAGGCGAGGCGGCTTCGTCGGGGAAGGGCCCGTCCATGTCGTAGACCAGCCCGTCACTATTCGCATAGAAGCCGAGCGAGCCGAGCGGCTGCACGATCCTGAGCAGATCGGGGACGATCATCGCCAAGCCCCACAGAGTGAGGGCGACCAGGAGCAGCCGGCTTGGGCTCATGCTTCAAGACCTCGCGCGACCGGCGGATGTGGATAAGCCGGAGGCTTCCCATTGCCATGGCAACGTAAGCAATCCGTAATCGCTTGGCGCGTTCAGGTCGAGACCGGCCAGCGCCAAGGGACACGGTGGACATGGCTGGCAAATCGGAGTCCAAACCAGACGATGCGCCAGCGGCGGCCGCAACTGGGCTCGATCGCTATTTCGGGCTGAGCCGGGCCGAGTCGAGCATCGCCACCGAATTCCGCGCCGGCGTCGCCACCTTCCTCACCATGGCCTATATCATCTTCGTCAATCCGGCGATCCTGGCCCAGGCCGGCATGGATCATGGCGCGGTGTTCGTCGCCACCTGCCTCGCCGCGGCGCTCGGCTCCGCCCTGATGGGGCTCTGGGCGAACTATCCGATCGCCATGGCCCCCGGCATGGGGCTCAACGCCTATTTTGCTTTCACCATCGTGCCGGAGCTCGGCGGCGACTGGCAACTGGCGCTCGGTTGCGTGTTCGTCTCCGGCGTGTTGTTCTTCCTGATCTCGCTGTCGCGGCTGCGGGTCTGGCTGATCGATGCCATCCCGATGAGCCTCAAGCTCGGCATCGCCGCCGGCATCGGCTTCTTTCTGGCCTTGATCGCGCTCCAGAATGCCGGCTTGGTCGCGGCCGACCCGGCGACGCTCGTCACCCTCGGCGATCTGGCCAAGCCGCAAGCCTGGCTCGCCGCCGCCGGGTTCCTCGTCATCGCCGGCCTGGCGATCCGCAAGATCCCCGGCGCCATCATCTTCGGCGTGCTTGCCGTCACCGCCGCCGCCGTGGCGATGGGCTTGGAACCCTGGCATGGCGTCGCCGCGCCGCCGCCCTCACTGGCGCCAACCTTCTTCAAGATGGATGTCGCCGGCGTGTTCCAGCTCGGCCTCGTGATCATCGTGCTCACCTTGCTGCTGGTGACCATTCTGGATACGGCGGGGACGCTGATCGGGGTCGCGCGCCAAGCAGGCTTTCTCGATGCCGAAGGCCGCCTGCCGCGCGCGCGGCAAGCCTTTCTCGCCGATTCCGGCGGCGCGATGATCGGAGCCGCCCTCGGGACCTCGACCAACACCGCCTATATCGAAAGCGCGGCCGGCGTGGAGGAGGGGGGCCGCACCGGCCTCACGGCGATCTTCGTGGCGCTGTTCTTTCTGCTTGCGCTGTTCCTCGCGCCGCTGGCGCAGACCGTGCCGCTCTACGCCACGGCGCCGGCGCTGCTGTTCGTCGCCTTTCTCATGGCCGCGAGCCTCGGCGCGCTGAAATTCGACGACCCCACCGACTACATCCCGGCGCTGATCATCGTGCTGATGATGCCGTTGAGCTACTCGATCGCCACCGGCATCGGCCTTGGCTTCATCGCCTATGCGGCGCTGAAGGCGCTCACCGGACGCTTTCGCGAGATCAATGCCGCGGTCGCGGTGATCGCCGCCGCCTTTCTGCTGAAGCTGATCTTCACCTAGGACCCCGGGAGCCCTTGTAACCCCGGACCCCCTCGGCTAAGAGGGTCACCGATTGGTGGCAATCACCCCGTTGAAGTGGCCGAAATGGATACCGAAACTCCAAGGGAATCGCCGCGTTCCGGCGGCAACGCGTTGGTCATCTTTATCATCTCGCTGTGCGCCGCCATCGTCGTCGCCGGCGGGTTCGGTATCGTGGTCCAGGCCTTCGTTATCGCCGCCGCCAATCTGTTTGGGCTCGGCCAGATGTTCGTCTGGGCCGGCACCGCCCTCAACGCGGCCGGCACCCTATGGCTCGCGCTGTGGACCTTCGCCCGGTCTTGGCATGTCGAGCGCCGGCTCCGGTCGGGCCTCGAGGTTGACGAGCCGAAGCTGTCGATTCTGGCCAATTTCCGGGGGTCTTGACGCCGGTTGTGACGCCTTCCGCGGGGCGCATTCTCCGCATGCGGCCACGTCGAAAAGCCCTTATGCTCTAGCCAAAGCCACGAAACCTGGGGGAACTCGGTAATGTCTGTATGGGGCAAGCTCGCAGGGGCCGCCGCCGGACTCGCGATCGGGGGCCCGATCGGCGCGCTGCTCGGCGGCGTGGCGGGACACTACGTCATCGACAAGGACAAGGAAGAAGACGGCCCGGCCGAGAACCAGGTTGCCTTCACTGTCGGCGTGATCGCGCTTGGCGCCAAGATGGCCAAGGCCGACGGCGTGGTCACCATGGACGAGGTCAACGCCTTCAAGGAAGTGTTCAAGGTGCCCGACGGCGAGATGAAGAACGTGGCCCGCGTGTTCAATCTCGCCAAGCAGGATGTCGCCGGCTACGAGGCCTATGCCGAGCAACTCGCCGCCATGTTCAAGGGCAACCGCAAACTGCTCGAGGACGTGCTGGAGGGCCTGTTCCATATCGCCAAGGCCGACGATGCGTTGCATGCGAACGAGGAGCGATTCCTCGCCGGCATTGCCAAGCGCTTCGGCATGACCGACACGGAGTTCGCCTATATCAAGGCGCGCCACGTCATTGCTTCGAAGCGCAATCCTTACGACATCCTCGGCGTCCAGCCTTCGATCGGCAACGACGAGCTGAAGAGCCACTACCGGCGGCTGATCTCCGAGACCCATCCCGACAAGCTGATCGCCCGCGGCGTGCCGAAAGAGTTCGTGGTTATCGCCACCGAGAAGGTCGCGACCATCAACGAGGCCTACGACCAGATCGCCAAAGAGCGCGGGATGTAATGTCAGTCTTGCGTGAGTCATCCCTCCCTTCAGGGGAGGGTGGCTCGGCGCACAAAGTGCGACGAGCCGGGTGGGGTGTGTGCCTCGCCCCACCCGCCGCGCCAGCCGAATTCGCTGAGGCGAATTCGGGCGCGCCTGCCCTCCCCTCGCGGGGAGGGATGTAACGGTGCCGAACCAATGACCGCCGCGCCCGACAGCCCGCTCGCCACGTTGTGGTGCCCGTCGCCCAATGTGGAGGCGCGCGTCGGCGGCCGCGTCCCGGACATGCTGCTCCTGCACTATACCGGCATGGAATCGGCCGAAGCCGCGCTCGATTGGCTGACGCGGCAGGAATCCGGTGTGTCCTGCCACTATTTCGTCGACGCGGAGGGACGCATCGCCCAGCTTGTGGCGGAGACCGAGCGCGCCTGGCATGCCGGGCAGAGTCGTTGGGCGGGCGAGACCGACCTCAATTCCTGCTCGATCGGTATCGAGATCCATAATCCCGGTCACGATTTCGACTATCCGGATTTCACCGAGGCGCAAATGCAGGCACTCGAGGCGCTGTGCCTCGACATCTTAAGCCGGCATCCCATTCCGCCGCAGCGCGTGCTGGCGCATTCCGACGTGGCGCCGGGGCGGAAGCGCGATCCCGGCGAGAAATTCGATTGGGCGCGGCTGGCGCGCGCCGGCATCGGGCTTTGGGTGCCGCCCGCGCCGCTCGAAGGCGGTCCTGGGCTCGGCCCCGGTGACGAAGGCGAGGCGGTCGAGCGGCTCCAGCGCGGCCTGCTGGAGTTCGGCTATGGCGTCGAGGTCACCACGACCTACGGCACCGGCCTCGAAAAGGTAGTCGAGGCTTTCCAGCGCCATTTCCGCCCAGCGCGCATCGACGGCCGCGCCGACGCCTCGACCGTTGCCACGCTGGACCGGCTGCTGGCCGCATGCGAGGGCGCGAACTCCGCATGAAGCAAAAGGCCCGCCTCGGTTTCGAAGCGGGCCTGGCGCTGAAGCGCGAGAAGAGCGTGCACTAATTGCCGCTGGAGAAATTCTCCTGCGCCTTGGCGATGTTGCCCTCCGGGTCCTTCATGAACTCTTCCTTGGCGCTGGTCTTGCCGAAGCAGTAGGTCTTCTTGCCGATCTTCTCGCTGATCGAGCAATCGGTGAGCTTTTTCTCGCCGTTGACGAGGCCCATCGCGCAGTAATTGCCGTACTCGCCGGCGACCGCGGCGAGGGCGGCCCCGCCGGACGCGAACAGCATGGCGCAAGCCAGAACCGAAGCAACACAAGCCTTGGACATGAACGTCTCCTCTTTGGTTGAAGGCGATAGAATTTTTCCGGGCGTCATTGGGGACAAAATCTCTGCCGCGTCAATGACAAAGACTTTGCCGTTGCGCTGCGGCACCTCGTCATTCCGCGAAAACGGGGAATCCAGTAACCCCGGTGCTAGTGAGCATCCAAGCGCGGTGTTTACTGGATCGCCCGGTCAAGCCGGGCGATGACAACGTCACTTTGCGCTAATTGGTCACCTCGAAATCCATGCCCTCGAAGGTGTAGCGCGGCTCCTGGGTCCAGATGCCGTCTTCCTCGACGGGCACTTTGTGCATCTTGATGTTGGCGACCTTGAGCTTGCCGTCCTTGTCGTCCAGCCAGAAGTCGATGTCGTAATATTCGTCCTTGCTGCCGGGCTTGCGGAAGTCGGTGCAGGCGAAATATTTCCCGTCCTGCTTCAGGCGGCGCACCGGCTGGTGCATCTCGACGAATTCGAGCGGCACGGCCTCGCCGGTCTTGTCGTCTTTCACCACCAAATTGCCGCTCTCGTCCTTGTTCTCGGCGATGTAATTGTGGATCGCGCTCATCACGTGCCAGGCGCGCCGCACTTCCATGTCGCCGGGATGCTCCTGCACCGGCAGCCACCACCAGGCCACCGGCAGCCGCGTGACCATGAAATAGCTGTCGCCCTCGCGCCTCGGGCCCTTCTGCACGCGAATATCCATCAGGGTGAGCTGGTCGCCCTCCGGCTTGAACCAGAAGTCGAGCGCGTATTGCTTCTTCGGCTCGGTTTGATCGTGGAAGATGGTGTTGGCGAACCAGCCATAGCCCGACATGCCGCGCACGATCTTGATCTGCTCGAAGACGAGATTGAGATCGGTATCGAGCTTGGTATCGCGGTACACGAAAACACCGTCTTTCGAGCGTTCGGCGATCACCTCCGCCACCCGGGCATTCACGTCCTCTTCGCCGAACTCCTTGGCGCCGGCCGCCTTCGCCGCCGATTTGGACGCAAGGAAATCGCGCGCCTTTTTCAGATTGCCGCCCGGGTCCTTGAGGAAGGCCGCTTTCGACGAGTCCGACGAGAAGCAATAGACGTGCCCGTCCTCGTCGGTCCAGCTCACCGAGCAGTCGGTCTTGACCTCCTGGCCGGAGGCGAGGCCCATGGTACATTGATCGTCGAATTCGCCTTCCGCGGCGAGTGCCGGGGCTGGCGCGGCCCAACCGAGCGCCACGGCGATGACCGCCGCGCAGGCCGGCACGAACCGGAACCGGCTTCGCTGAAGTTCTGTCATGGTTGCCTCCGTTGGCCCGTGCGCGTGGGAGGAGGTCTCCGAGCGGCGGCCCTTCTCCGCCAGAATAGGGGAACCGCCGCCGCGGCAGCGATCAAAATGGCGTTACGAGCCGGGCGGAATTCCGGTTTACGCTGCCGCCAAAGGCGGCTTGACGGCGAGGGCGCCGGTCCCCTTATTACCTCTGTCAGCAGGCCGGATGGCCGCTCTGCCCTCTTGTTTTGCGTATCGGGCGGGGAGGAAAGTCCGGGCTCCATGGGAAGCACGGTGCCGGATAACTTCCGGCGGGGGCGACCCCAGGGACAGTGCCACAGAAAGTAAACCGCCTGTCGGACCGGAGACGGACCGGGAGGTAAGGGTGAAAGGGTGCGGTAAGAGCGCACCGCGGTCCTGGTAACAGGAACGGCACGGCAAACCCCACCGGGAGCAAAACCGAATAGGGGCGGCGCGGAAGCGGGAAACCGGTTCCAGTCGGCTTTCAGACCAGTCGCCCGGGTTGGTTGCATGAGATGCGTCGCAAGGCGCGTCCGAGATGAATGGCCATCGCCCCGCAAGGGGCACAGAACCCGGCTTACAGGCCTGGTGACATGCTTAAGGCCGGCGCGGAGGTGAAGCCTCCCGCCGGCCGCCAATTTTCAGCCCACGCCGCAACTTTGCGCCGCGCTCGCGCGTTCTTGCCTCACGAACCTTCGCGAGCGAAAGGAGACTGTCATGCTTGGTTGGGTCCTGACCTTTCTGGTGATCGCGCTGATCGCGGCCGCGCTCGGCTTCGGCGGCGTCGCCGGTACGGCGGCGGGTATCGCCCAGATCATCTTCTATGTGTTCATCGTTCTGCTGCTCGTGTCCCTCGTCATGCATTTCGTCCGGGGGGCGGCGCGCTAACGACAGCGCAAGACCCGAAACGAGAGGCCGGCGCCCATGAGAGCGCCGGCCTCTTTGCATTCGGCCCTGGTCAGGCTTGCAGCTCACACCAGATCGAAGCGATCGGCGTTCATCACCTTGGTCCAGGCCGCCACGAAGTCGTTCGCAAATTTTTGCTTCGAGTCCGCGCAGGCATAGACCTCCGCGAAAGCCCGAAGCTGCGAGTGCGAACCGAAGATCAGATCGACTTCGGTGCCGGTCCATTTCAGTTCGTTGGTCTTGCGGTCCCGGCCCTCATACACGCCATCGGCATCGGCAGGCTGCCAGAACGTGCTCATGTCGAGCAGGTTGACGAAGAAGTCGTTGGTCAAGGTGCCCGGCTGCTTGGTGAACACGCCGTGCTTGGCGCCGCCGGCGTTCGCGCCGAGCACGCGCAGGCCCCCGATCAGCGCCGTCATCTCCGGTCCGGTCAGCGTCAAAAGCTGCGCCCTGTCCACCAAGGCTTCCACGGGCGCCATGAACTTGAGCTTCTTGCTGTTGATGTAGTTGCGAAAGCCGTCCTGACGCGGTTCGAGCGCCGCGAAGGATTCGACATCGGTCTGCTCCTGCGACGCGTCCATGCGGCCCGGCGCGAACGGGACCTTCACGTCGATCCCGGCGTCCTTCGCGGCCTTTTCGATGGCCGCGCAGCCGCCGAGCACGATCAGATCGGCGATCGACACCTTCTTGCCGTCCTTCTGCGCATCGTTGAACGCCGCCTGGATCGCCTCAAGATTCTCCAGTGCTGCCTTGAGTTGGGCCGGCTCGTTCACCTCCCAGTCCTTTTGCGGTTTGAGGCGAACGCGCGCGCCGTTGGCGCCGCCGCGCTTGTCGGAGCCGCGGAACGTCGAGGCGGAAGCCCAGGCGGTCGCGACGAGCGCCCTGAAGCTGACTTGGCGGGAAACGGGAGGGCCGCCCGTGAAGCCATCCGCGCGAAAGGGCTTTGGAACTCATCTCATAAGTCGCGCCGCCAGGCACGGTCTTGGCGAGGTAGAATTCAACTTCGCCCCTCACGGCGTCGCCTGCACCTTGTGCATGCCTCTCTAAGCATTGAGGCCGCCGCCGCCCGGCGGGTAAGCGCGCGCGACGCGCAAGCCTGGCACGATTGGCCTAGCCGCCGAGAAAGCCGCGCATCAGCTCCAAGGTCCGGTCGGGCTGCTCTTCCTGCGGCATGTGCCCGCAATCCTCGACCAGCCTGATGGTGGAGTTGGGCAGGGTGCGCCGCAGCTTGAGGCCGACTTCCAGCGGCACGATCCGGTCATGGTCGCACCACAGGATCAGGGTCGGCAGTTCCATCGTCTTGTAGCGCTCGGACAACGTGGCGATGTCCTCCGGGATGATCTGGCGCGCACTGTGGATGATGGCGTGCTTGCCCGCCGCGGTCTTGAGCGGCGCGGCGTAGGCTTCGACGTCTTCCGCGGCGATCTTGCTGTCGTCGAAATAGGCGATTCTAAGCGCCACCCGCGTCTGCACCGAAGGCGGCACCATGCGGATGCCGAATTGCGAGACCACCGGCACGTCGAGCATGCGGAAGAACACCGGGATGTTCTGCGGATAGGCGATTGAGTCGAGCAGCACCAGCCGCGACAGACGCCCTTGCAATCGCCCATCGGCCTCGAGCGCCAGCAGCAGCGCGATGCCGCCGCCGTAGGAATGGCCGACCAGGGTCAGGTCGCGCAGATCCTTCTCTTCGATGAGCTGGGCCAGGAGCTCGGCCTGGTCGTAGATCGAGTAGCGCGAATCGAACGGCTTGTCGGATTGACCGAAGCCCTTCAGGTCGACGGCGATCACCCGGTGGTCGCGGGCGAGGTCCGGCGCCACCCGGCGCCAGGTGAAGGTGCTCGCGCCGAAGCCGTGGATCAGCAGGAGCGGGCGGCCGCTGCCTTCCTCCTGATAGTAGAGCTTGACCGGCGCTCCAGGCGGCCCGAGCCGGGCATAAGGCCCGTCGTTCGGGTCGCCGGCGCCAAACCCGCAGGCCCCGAGTGCCGAAACGAGAGCCGCAAGTGCGAGCGCCGCCCTCAGCCTTGCTTTAGCCATGCATCGCCAAGATCCGCTTGTCCCCTCGTCAGTGACGCGAACGGACCCTTGTTGCGTCGTCCGTTCGTACCGTCGCGCGCCCGCGAATCAGTGGCGGAAACGCATTACCCTGGTGGTCATGCCCTTGTACCGTGCTTCGACGGCAAGCGGCAATTGCCCCAATTAACCAAACGTAAACACAACCACGCGGAATTTGCGGCCTTTTCCACGAATCAGGCGCGTTAGCCCGTTGCTCTCCATTGACGCCCATAAAATCCCATGCTATCCCACTACTGCCCGTTCGGTGAGTAAGTGGGAGAGGTTGGCCGCGCTCCTTAGAGGCCACGGGGGGATCTGCGCCGCCTCTCCCATTAATTTTCGGGCGCGAAGCCTGCACCTGAAGCTTTGAACTGGTTCCGCGGCGGCTTGGGTGCGTGAGGGGGAGATGGACCAGTTTGTCTCGACATTCACCAATAAGATCGACGCCAAAGGCCGTGTTTCGGTCCCGGCTCCTTTCCGCACTGTCCTCGCCAAGGACGGCCTCGACGGCATCTATTGCTATCCCTCGCTCGACGCGCCCGCACTCGACGCCGGCGGCAAGCGTCTGGTCGACAAGATCCATGCGCTGGTCGAAGACCTTGCCCCTTATTCCGACGAGAAGGACCAGCTCGCCACGGCCCTGTTCGGCACCAGCGAAATTCTCACCATCGACCAGGATGGACGTACGATCCTTCCTGAACGCCTGCGCGAGCATGCCGGCATCGCCGGCCACATCACCTTCGTCGGTCTTGGCGAAAAATTTCAGATGTGGGAGCCGCGGCGCTTCGAAACCCATTTGGCGGAGGCGCGCCAGAAAGTGCGCGATCTTCGCAAACTACTCGGCGCGGGGCGCCGCGATCGCGGCGGGCCAGAGGGAGCACGGGAATGATGGCGGGTCGCGGCAGCACGGCTGCCGCCGGCGGACCGGCCCGCCACATTCCCGTGATGCTCTCGGAGGTGCTCCAAGCGATTGAACCGAAGGACGGCGCTATCGTCGTCGATGGCACCTTCGGCGCCGGCGGTTACAGCGAGGCCATCCTGACCGCCGCCGATTGCAAAGTCATCGCCATCGACCGCGATCCCGAAGCCTTCCGCCTCAGCGGCAAGCTGGCGCAGACCTATCCCGGACGCCTGCTCGCCGTACTCGGCCGCTATAGCGAGATGGACGAGATCGCCGCCAGCGAGGGTTTCGACGCCGTCGACGGCGTCACTTTGGATCTCGGCGTCTCCTCGATGCAGCTCGACGAGCCGGAACGCGGCTTCTCCTTCATGCAGGAAGGCCCGCTCGACATGCGCATGGGCGAAAGCGGCCCGACCGCCGGCGACGTCGTCAACGCTCTGCCCGAAGCCGAACTCGCCGAGATCATCTTCAAGCTCGGCGAGGAGCGCCGCGCCCGCGCCATCGCCAAGGCCATCGTCGCCCGCCGCAGCGAACGGCCGATCGCCACCACCACCGAGCTTGCCGACATCGTCGCCCGCGTGCTCGGCCGCAAGCGCGACGAGACCAAGCACCCGGCCACTCGCACCTTCCAGGCGCTCCGCCTCTATCTCAACCAGGAGCTGGACGAACTGGCGCGGGGTCTGTTTGCCGCCGAATTGCTGCTCAGGGCGGGCGGCCGGCTTGCCGTCGTCACCTTCCATTCGCTCGAAGACCGCATTGCCAAGCGCTTCCTGGCCAGCCGCAGCATGCCGCCGCCGCGAGGCTCCCGCCATCTGCCGGCGGTCGAAGCCGAAATAATTGCGCCGAGCTTCCGGCTTCTTAACCGGCGTCCGCTAGAACCGAATCGGGCCGAGATTGCGCGCAATCCCCGGGCCCGCTCGGCGCGGCTTCGCGCCGCCGAACGTACCGGGGCGCCCGCGCATCCGCTCGACCTCGCGGCACTGGGGGTGCCGCGGCTCGGCTTGAGCTAGTGGGGATCAGTTTCAGTTTCAGTTCGCGAGTACCGGCATGCTGCGCTTCGTCAATATCTGCCTCGTCCTGGGCTTGGTCGCTCTCGCCTATGTGATCTATCAGGTGAAGTACGAGACCCGCGCCCTCGACTTCGAGATCGCCGCGCTCGGCAAGAAGATCGAAGAGGAGCGGGACGGCATCGCCGTGCTGCGCGCCGAGTGGAGCCTGCTCAACCGGCCGGAGCGGATCGACCGCCTCGCCAAGAAATATCTGAAGCTGGCGCCGGCCAGGCCAGTTCAACTCTTGACGGTGGACAGCGTCACCGACCGGGATTTCGATCGCAGCCGCCTCGAAGCTGCCGCGCCAGCGCCCGCGGCTAAACCGGCCAAGCCGGCGAAGCCTGCCGTCGCCAGCGCACCCGCCGGTATCGATGCGCCACCCGTTGCTGCCTGGCCGGAGGCGAAGATCGTCAGGCCGGATGGCACTTCGGCCGAATAGACCGGCCCGGCCATGCCCGACACCGCGAAACCAGACGCCGCCACCGCCCGCGCCGAGCGCGCTTATCTCGCGCGGAGCCGTTACCGTTTTCGTCTCGCCGTGCTGGGTTTCGCGGTTGGCTTTCTCCTGATCGGCGGCAGGCTGGTCGCGCTCGGCTTCGCCGGCGCCGGTCCGACCGTCGGCGGCGTCTACGATATTTCCTCGACCATCCACCGGCCCGACATTGTCGACCGCAGCGGCCGCTTGCTCGCCACCGACATCAAGGGCGCCACGCTCTATGCCGATCCCGCCAAGGTCATCGACATCGACGAGCTTGCCGAGCAGGTCACCAGCGTGCTTCCCGACGTCAACGCCAAGGACCTGCGGGCGCGACTGAAGGCCGGCCGCAGATTCGTACGTATCAGGCGTGAGCTCACCCCGAAGCAGCAGGCCGAGATCCACGAGCTCGGCGTGCCCGGTCTCGGCTTCATCGAGGAATATCGCCGCGTCTATCCGATGGGCGCCACCGCGGGCCATGTCGTCGGCATCGTCGATGTGGACAATCGCGGCCTCGCCGGCATCGAGAAATTCATCGACGACAATCCGCAGCTGTCGATGGCGAGCGACGCCGCGGTGGCGGTCTCGCTCGATCTCGGCGCGCAGCATGTGCTCCGCGAGGAGCTGGGCCGCGCCATGGCCACCTATAAAGCCAAGGCCGCGTCGGGCATCGTGGTCGACGTACATTCGGGCGAGGTGGTCGCGCTGGTCTCGCTTCCCGACTTCGACCCCAACCGGCGCGAGCAGGCGCTCGACAAGGACCGGCAGAACAGCATCAATTTCGGTGTCTACGAGATGGGCTCGGTGTTCAAGGTGTTCACCGTGGCCGGCGTGCTCGATCTCGGACTGGCCTCGATGCGCTCGCGCTACGACGCTTCCGGCCCGATCCGCTATGCGTCCTTCACCATCAACGATTTCCACGGCAAGAAGCGCGCGCTCAGCGTGCCGGAGGTGTTTATCTATTCGTCGAATATCGGCGCGGCGAAGATGGCGCTGCATATGGGCGTAGACCGCCACCGCGCCTTTCTCAAAAAGCTCGGCCTGCTTGGCCGCATCCCGACCGAGCTTGGCGAGACCGCTACCCCCATCGTGCCGGCGCATTGGCAGAAGCTGAACACCATGACGATCTCGTTCGGTCATGGCCTCTCGGTGACGCCGCTCCAGGTCGCCGCGGCCTCGCTGCCCTTGATGAATGGCGGCATCGCCGTCACGCCGACCTTCCTGCCGCGCTCGCGCGAGGAAGGCATTGCAGGCGGCGAGCGGGTGCTCAAGCCGCAGACCAGCGACTCGATCCTGAAGATGATGCGCCTCAATGTGCTCAAGGGCACCGCCAAGCGCGCCGAAGCCGAAGGCTATCGGGTCGGCGGCAAGACCGGCACCGCCGAGAAGGTCGTGAACGGGCGCTATTCGCGATCGGCCTTGATGACGAGCTTCCTCGCCGCGTTCCCGACCGACGCGCCGGAATATTTCCTGCTGGTGATGCTCGACGAGCCGCAGCGGGTTGCCGCCTCCAACGGCCACGCCACCGCCGGCGTCAATGCCGCGCCGACGACCGCCAAGATCGTCGAGCGCCTCGCGCCGATTCTCGGCGTGGCGCCGCGCCTGGAGGAAGACCAGCGCAAATTTGACGCCAAGGTGATCGCCTCCTATTAGAGAGACGCCGGTCTCCCACGGGCTGGCCAAATCCTTGAGAGTCTCAAGGAAATGCCGCTTTTCGGGGCGCAAATCGGACGATGACCCTGGGTGAGTTGTTTGGCCTCGAGGCGAGGCTGCCCGCAGGCCTGGCGCATGCGCCGGTCAGCGGTCTTGCCTCTGACAGCCGCGCGGTGAAGCCCGGCTATCTGTTCGCCGCCCTGCCGGGCGTCAACACCGACGGTCTCCGGTTCATTCCCGACGCCTTGGCGCGCGGTGCCACCGCGCTGCTGGTGCCGGAAGGCGCGAGACTGCAAGCTGGCGCGGCGACGGTGATCGAGGATGCCGACCCGCGCCGTCGCCTGGCGCTGATCGCCGCGCGCTTCCATGGCCTCCAGCCAAAGACCGCTGTGGCGGTGACCGGGACCAATGGCAAGACCTCGGTCGCCTCTTTCCTGCGGCAGCTTTGGGCCGGCGAGGGGTTCGCCGCGGCGAGCCTCGGCACCGTCGGCGTGGTCGGTCCGCGCGGCACCAGGACCCTCACGCACACCACGCCCGACCCAATCGAGTTGCACGCGATCCTCGCCGCGCTCGCCAGAGACGGCGTGACGCATCTTGCGCTCGAAGCATCGAGCCACGGTCTGCAACAGCATCGGGTCGACGGCATTGCGTTCGCGGCCGGTGCCTTCACCAATATCTCGCGCGATCATTTGGACTATCACGCGAGCTTCGAGGATTATTTCGCGCAGAAGCTCCGCTTGTTCACGGAACTCTTGCCTACAGGCGCGGGCGCGGTGGTGGATGTCGACAGCGAGGCGGGCGCGCGCGTCGCCGAGATCGCGCGGGCGAGGGGGTTCAAGCTCCTCACTGTCGGCCGCGAAGGCCAAAGCTTGCGCCTTGCCTCGGCCGAGATCGACGGCTTCGGCCAGGTGCTCGCCGTCGAGCATGACGGCAAGTCTTACAAGCTACGCCTGCCGCTGGTCGGCGCCTTCCAGGCCTCGAATGCGCTGGTCGCGGCCGGGCTGGCGATGGCGACCGGGTCGAGCGCCGCGAACGTATTGCCGCTGCTCCAATCCTTGCACGGCGCGCGCGGCCGGCTCGATCTCGCCGGCACGGCGCCTTGCGGCGCGCCGATCTTCATAGATTACGCGCATACGCCCGACGCGCTGGCCAAGGCGCTCGATGCGCTCCGGCCTTACGTCGCGCGCCGCCTCGTCGTGGTGTTCGGCTGCGGCGGCGACCGCGACAAGGGCAAGCGGCCGGAGATGGGCAAGGTCGCCGTCGGCAAAGCCGACCTCGCCATCGTCACCGACGACAATCCGCGCAGCGAAGATCCCGGCGCGATCCGCAGCGAAATTCTCGCGGCGGCACCCGGGGCCGTCGAGATCGGCGACCGCGCGCAAGCCATCGCCGAGGCAGTGTCCGGCTTGCAGCAGGGCGATTTGCTGCTGGTGGCCGGCAAGGGGCACGAGACCGGGCAGACCGTCGGCGCGACGGTGATCCCGTTTTCCGATCACGACGCGGTCGCAGCGGCGCTGACCGGGGAGGCGCGCTGTGGCTGAGCCGCTTTGGACCGTCGGCGAGATCGTCGCCGCGACGCGCGGCTCCTGCCTCGGCGCCGCGGATCGGCCGGTGAGCGGACTGTCGATCGACAGCCGCAATCTCGCCCCGGGCGATGGCTTCGTCGCCATTCGTGGGCCGAACCGCGACGGGCATGGCTTCGTCGGCGCCGCGCTCGAACAGGGTGCGGCTTGCGCCATCGTCGACACAACTTTCCCGCCGGGAGACGAGGAGCGGCTGGTTCGCGTCGCGGAGACGCTCGAAGCCTTGAACGATCTCGGCCGCGCCGCGCGGGCCAGAACCGAAGATACTGTCGTCATCGCCGTCACCGGCAGCGCCGGCAAGACCGGCACCAAGGAGGCGCTGCGGCTCGCGCTCGCGCCGAGCGGCGCGGTGCACGCGTCCGCCAAGTCGTTCAACAATCATTGGGGCGTGCCGCTGTCGCTCGCCAACATGGCGCGCGGCGTCCGCTTCGGCGTGTTCGAGATCGGCATGAACCATGCGGGCGAGATCGACGCGCTGACCCGGCTGGTCAGGCCGCATCTCGCCATCGTCACCACCGTCGCGCCGGTGCATCTCGGGTTCTTCCGCTCGGTGGAGGAGATCGCCGACGCCAAGGCGGAGATCTTCCGCGGGCTCGAGCCGGGCGGGACCGCCATCCTCAACCGCGACAGCCCCTATTTCGAGCGGCTGGCGGCGCGGGCGCGGGCGCATGGCGCGCGGATCATCGGCTTCGGCGAGGCGAGTGGCTCGGATGTCAAATTGGAGGCCGCGAATCTGCTGCCGGAGGGCTCGAATGTCACGGTGAAGCTGTTCGGCGAGACGGTGACTTACCGGCTCGGGGCGCCGGGCCGGCATCTGGTGCAGAATTCGCTGGCGGTGCTGGCGGCCGCCAAGCTGGCCGGCGCCGACCTTGCTCTCGCCGCCAAGGCCTTGGAAAACCTGCATGCCGGCGCCGGACGCGGCGCCCGTATTATGCTCGCGGCCGGGGGCGGGCGCCTTGCCCTCATCGACGAATCCTACAATGCCAACCCGGCCTCGATGCGCGCCGCCCTCGACATGCTAAGTCTTTTGCCCCGCTGCGATTTTCCGCGCCGCGTCGCCGTGCTCGGCGATATGCTCGAGCTTGGGCCGGAGGGGCCCAAATTGCACCGGGAACTGGCCGAGGTCGTTGACGGGGCCGGGGTAGATGTAGTCTTTGCCTGCGGCGAGCTGATGGGGTCGCTGTTCGAAGCGCTGCCGGCCGCTCGCCGGGGCGCCTATGCCAAGACCGCCGAGGAACTTGCGCCCAAGCTGCTGGAAGCGGTGGGGCCGGGGGACGCCATCATGATCAAAGGCTCGCTCGGCAGCCGCATGGCGCCGTTGGTCGAGGCGCTGAAGCGCCGTTTCGAGGCGGAAGCTGCGCCGGTCTGAACCGGCGCGCGGGGAAAGGGAAACGTATCGATGCTATATTGGCTGACCGAGTTTGCCTCGGATTTCCCCGCCCTCAATATCTTCCGCTACATCACTTTCCGCACTGGCGGCGCGGTGCTGACCGCGCTGTTGTTTGTCTTCTTGTTCGGGCCGCGGGTCATACGGTCACTGAAGGTCCGCCAGGGCAAGGGCCAGCCGATCCGGACGGACGGTCCCGAGCGTCATCTCCTCCAGAAGCAGGGCACGCCGACGATGGGCGGCCTGATGATCCTGTCGGGCGTGACCGTCGCCGTGCTGCTCTGGGGCAATCTCCAGAACGTCTATGTTTGGGTAGTGCTGCTGCTGACCCTCGTCTATGGCGCCGTCGGCCTTTACGACGACTATCTCAAAGTGACCAAGCAATCGGCGGAAGGCTTCCGCGGCCGCATCAAAATCGTCATCGAAGCCGCCGCCGCCGTGGTCGCCACCGCCGTCATCGTCTATGTCGGCCAGGAGCCGCTGGCGACCTCGCTGGCCATCCCTTTCTTCAAGAGCGTGCTGATCGATCTCGGCTGGCTGTTCATTCCGTTCGGCGCCTTCATCATTGTCGGCGCCGGCAACGCGGTGAACTTGACCGATGGTCTCGACGGGCTCGCGATCGTCCCGGTGATGATCGCCGCCGCCACCTTCGGCTTCATCGCCTATCTGGTCGGCAACGCGCTGTTCGCCGACTATTTGCAGATCCACTTCGTGCAAGGGACCGGCGAGCTCGCCGTGATCTGCGGGGCGCTGGTGGGGGCCGGGCTCGGCTTCCTGTGGTTCAATGCGCCGCCGGCGCTGATCTTCATGGGCGACACCGGCTCGCTCGCCCTTGGCGGCGCGCTCGGCACGATCGCCGTCGCCACCAAGCACGAGTTGGTGCTCGCCATTGTGGGCGGCCTGTTCGTGCTGGAGGCCGCCTCGGTGATCGTGCAGGTCACCTCCTACCAGCTGTTCGGCAAGCGGGTGTTCCGCATGGCGCCGCTGCACCACCATTTCGAGCAAAAAGGCTGGCCGGAATCGACGGTCGTGATCCGATTTTGGATCATTTCCGTGGTTCTTGCGCTTGCGGGACTCGCCACCCTGAAATTGCGCTAAGTTCCCGTCCTATGATTCCCGTGACCATCTTCGCCGGCCGGGATGTTGCGGTCCTCGGGCTTGGCGTGAGCGGTCTCGCCGCTGCGCGCGCTCTGCGGGCAGGCGGCGCGAGGCCGGTCGTCTGGGACGATAAGCAAGCCGTGCGAGACGAAGCGGTCGCGGAAGGCTTCGCGCCGCGCGATCTTCGAGAAACCGACTGGTCCGGCTTTGCCGCGCTGGTGCTGGCGCCCGGCATTCCGCTGACCCACCCGGCGCCGCATTGGAGTGTCGTCCGCGCGCGCGCAGCCGGCATCGAAGTGATCGGCGACATCGAGCTGTTCTTCCGCGAGCGGGCCCAAGCTGCCGCGCCCGGCACCGTGATCGCGATCACCGGCACCAACGGCAAATCGACCACCACCGCGCTCACCGCGCATCTCTTCGCCAGCGCCGGCAGGCGTGTGGCGCTCGGCGGCAATATCGGCAAGGCCGTGCTTGATCTCGAACCGTTCGCCGCCGACCTCGTCTATGTGATCGAACTTTCCTCGTTCCAGATCGAGCTCGCGCCCAGCATTGCCCCAAACGCCGCGGCGCTGCTCAATATCACCCCGGACCATCTCGACCGTCACGGCACGGTCGAGAACTACGCCCGGATCAAAGCGTCCGTCTTCGCGCAGTTGCCGCCGGACGGCACCGCCGTGATCGGCGTCGACGACGCGCCTTCTCGCGCTATCGCCGAAGGTCTCAACGGGCCGTTCGCGGTGAAGCGCGTCTCCGTCGGCCGCGCCGTCGAGACGGGAACCTATGCCAGTGACGGCGTGCTGCACGAAACGGAGCGGGGCAGGGAGCTGGCGCAAGTCGATCTCGGCGGCATCGGTTCGCTCAGAGGCGCCCATAACTGGCAGAATGCGGCGGTCGCCTATGCGCTTGCCCGGTCGCAAGGCCTTGCGCCGGCGGCGATCGCCCGAGGGCTCGCGAGCTTCGCCGGGCTCGCGCATCGCATGGAGCAGGTCGCGCGCAAGGGCAAGGTGCTGTTCGTCAACGATTCCAAGGCGACCAATGCCGAGGCGGCCGGCAAGGCGCTGGGCAGCTTCGCCGCGATTCATTGGATTCTTGGCGGCAAGCCCAAGGAGGGGGGATTAGCAGGGCTTGAACCTTTCTATCCGAGAATCGCCCGCGCCTACCTGATCGGGGAGGCAGCGGAGGCCTTCGCCCGCCAGCTCGGGGGAGCCGTGGATCATTTGCATTGCGAGACCTTGGACCGCGCGGTCGCAGCCGCGGCGGCCGATGCCAGCCGGTCCGCGGCCGAGGAGCCCGTGGTGCTGCTGTCCCCGGCTTGCGCTTCCTACGACCAGTTCGCCAATTTCGAGCAGCGCGGGGAGGCTTTCCGTGCCGCCGTCATGGCGCTCGAGGGCGTCGAGCAGGTGAATCCGGCGCGAGGGAAAGCGGCATGAGGCTCACGCGCGCCGATCGGAGCGTGGTGTCCGACTGGTGGTTCACCGTCGACCGGCTGATGTTCTTCGGCCTGTTGCTGCTGATGGGCGCGGGGCTGGTGCTGTCGCTCGCCGCCAGCCCACCGATCGCCGCCAGGTTCAATGTCGAGCCGTTCTACTTCGTGCGCCGCCATGCCGCGCTGCTGCTGCCGGCGGCGGCGATCTTGTTCGCCGCCTCGATTCTGACCCCGAAGCAGATTCGCCGCACGAGCTTGGTCATTTTCCTGGCCGGCATCGCGCTCATGGCGGTGATCCTGGTGATCGGACCCGAGGTCAAGGGCGCCAAGCGCTGGCTGCAACTCGGCGCGCTGTCGATTCAACCGTCGGAGTTCGTCAAGCCGGCCTTCGTCGTGCTCTCCGCCTGGCTGTTCAACGAAAGCCAGAAACGTCCGGACCTCCCGGCCGTTCCTTTCGCCGTGGCGCTCTACGCGGTCTTCGCCACCCTGCTCGTGCTACAGCCGGATTTCGGCCAGACACTCCTGGTCACCCTCGTCTGGGGCGCGCTGTTCTTCATGGCCGGCCTCAACATGGTGTGGATCGCGGCGCTCGGGCTTGCCGGCATCGCCGGCATGGTCACGGCCTATTTCCTCGTGCCGCACGTGACCTCGCGCATCGACCGGTTTCTGGATCCGGCCTCCGGCGACACCTACCAGACCGACCGCTCGCTCGACTCCTTCCTCCGCGGCGGCTGGTTCGGCCGCGGACCGGGCGAGGGCACGGTGAAGAACGTGCTGCCCGATTCCCATACCGACTTCATTTTCGCCGTCACCGCCGAGGAATACGGCCTGATCGCCTGCCTGATCCTGCTCGCGCTGTTCGCCTTCATCGTCTTGCGCGGCCTGTCGAAGGCCTCGCAGGAGCCGGACGGCTTCATCCGGCATGCCGTCGCCGGTCTCGTCATGCTGTTCGGATTGCAGACGCTGATTAACATGGCGGTCAATGTCGGATTGCTGCCGGCCAAAGGCATGACCTTGCCGTTCATCTCCTATGGCGGCTCCTCCTTGCTCGCCATGGCCCTGACCATGGGCTTTGTCCTCGGCCTCACCCGCAAGCGGCCCATGGCTGGGCGTCTCAGGCCGGCGGCCGACGCCCAACCGGCTTCCGAGACCGCCGGCCTCAGGGGACAAACAGCGTGACCGCGCGCCCCATCCTCCTCGCCGCCGGCGGCACGGGCGGGCATCTGTTTCCGGCCGCATCGCTGGCGCAGGAATTGGCGCGTCGCGGCTACGCGGTGGAGCTTGCGACCGACGAGCGCGCGGAGCAGTACGGCATCGAGTTTCCCGCCCGCGCCATCCATCGCATTCCCTCGGCGACCTTCGCCAGCCGCTCTCCGATCGCCATGGCCAAGACCCTCGCCACGCTGTTCAGGGGCTATCTGGCCGCGCGAAACCTGTTGAACGAGATCGCGCCGCAGGCGGTCATCGGCTTTGGCGGCTATCCGACCATCCCCCCGGTGATGGCGGCGCGCTCGCTCGGCATCCCCACGGCGATCCACGAGCAGAATGCGGTGATGGGGCGGGCCAACCGGCTGCTGTCGCGCTTCACCGACCGAGTCGCGCTCTCCTTCATGCCCACCAAGCTGCTGCATCCGGGTGCCGAAGCCAGGGCGCAATTGACCGGCATTCCGGTGCGCGACGCGGTGCTCGCCTATCGCGATGTGGCATTCGTCACGCCGGAGCCCGCGAGCCGGCTCCTGCTCCTCGTGTTTGGCGGCAGCCAGGGCGCGCATTTCTTCGCGGAGGTGGTGCCGCAAGCGCTGAAGCTGCTGCCCTCGCCGTTGAAGTGGCGCTTGACGGTGGTCCAGCAGGCCCGCGACGAGGATCTCGCGCCGCTCCGCGAGGCTTATAAGGAAGCCGGCATCGCGGTGCATCTCGGCACGTTCTTCCGCGATCTGCCGGAGCGGATCGCCACGGCGCATCTGGTGATTGCCCGGGCGGGCGCGTCCACCGTTGCCGAGCTGATGGCCATCGGCCGCCCCTGTATTCTGGTGCCGCTGCCGCATGCCCTTGACAACGATCAGCTCGAGAACGCAACTCGGCTGCAAGACGGGGGCGGGGGATGGTGCATCGCGCAAAGGGAATTGACGCCCGAGCGCTTGGCCGTGGAACTGGAACGCCTGTTCGCGTCGCCCGAATTGCTTGCCGAGGCCGCCGCCAAAGCCAAAGCGATGGCGCCGGTGGACGCCGTGCAAAAGCTCGCCGATCTCGCCGAGGAGCTGGCGCGTAACCAGCCATAGGTAGTGTAGAGTTCCGCCATGCACCTCCCGGACCCCGATCAGGCAGGCCTGTTCCACATCGTGGGCATTGGCGGCATCGGCATGAGCGCCATCGCCGAGGTGATGCACACCCGCGGCTATCATGTGCAGGGCAGCGATCTCAAGGAGAGCGCCAATCTCGCGCGGCTCCGCGCGCGCGGCATCGCCTGCCTGATCGGCCACGATCCGGCCAATGTCGATGGCGCCGCGCATCTGGTAATTTCCAGCGCGGTGAAGCCCGGCAATCCGGAATTCGAGGCGGCCAAGGAGCGCGGTCTGCCCGTCATCCGCCGCGCCGAGATGCTGGCGGAACTGATGCGCCCCTGCGCCACCGTGTCGGACACCGGCACGCACGGCAAGACCACCACCACCTCGCTGATCGCCGAGCTGTTCAAGGGCGCCGGCCTCGATCCCACGGTGATCGCCGGCGGCATCATCAATGCGTGGGGCACCAATGCGCGCATCGGCAACGGCGAATGGATGGTAGTCGAGGCCGACGAGTCCGACGGCACCTTCGTCAAGCTGCCGACGCAGATCGGCGTTGTCACCAATATCGATCCCGAGCACATGGACTATTGGCCTTCGCTCGAGGCGCTGCATCAGGCCTTCCATCAATTCATCGAGGCGATCCCGTTCTACGGTCTTGCGGTCGCCTGCATCGACCATCCGGTGGTGCGCGAATTGCTGGCCAGGCTCGGGGGCGCCGCCAACGGCCGCCGCACGCTCACCTATGGCGTCGCGCGCGATGCGGATATCCGGCTGATGAATCTACGCCCCGATCACAACAGCGTCACCTTCGACGCCGATCTCGGTCCGGCGGTGAAGGGCGGCGCGCGCAAGCTCGAGAACCTCACTTTGCCGGTGCTCGGGCATTACAATGCACTGAATGCACTCGGCGCGCTCGCCGCCGCCTCCGAGGCCGGCATCAGCGACGAAGCAATCCGCGCCGGGCTCGCCGCGTTTTCCGGCGTCAGACGGCGCTTCAGCCGCGTCGGCGAATGGCAGGGCGTCGCCGTCTATGACGACTACGCCCATCACCCGGTCGAGATCGCCGCAGTGTTGCGCGCGGCGCGCATCGGCGGCAAGGGGCGGATTATCGCCGTGGTCCAGCCGCATCGCTATACGCGGTTGCAGGCTCTGTTCAACGAATTCTCGGCATGTCTCGACGACGCCGACATCGTGATGGTGACCCCGGTCTATTCGGCCGGCGAGGCGCCGATCCCCGGCATCGATCGCGACGAGCTGGCTTCCGGCTTGCGCCGCCACGGCCATCCCAATGTGCTGACCGTCGACGGCGAGGAGAACTTGATTGAGGCGGTGGCCGACGCCGCCAAGCCAGGCGATCTGGTGGTGGGCCTGGGCGCCGGCACCATCACCGATTGGATCAATGCGCTGCCGGAGAATTTGGAGCGGGGAGGGCGCAGGTGAACGGCGCCGCTCTGCTGACGCGTCTCGCCGCGTGTCTGTCGGAACTCAGGGGACGGCTCCAGCCCGAGGCGCCGCTCAAGGACATCACCTGGTTCAGGGCGGGTGGTCCGGCGGAATTGCTCTATTCGCCCGCCGACGAAGCCGACCTCGCTTATTTCCTCAAGCAGACGCCCGCCGCCATTCCCGTCACCGTGATCGGGTTCGGCTCCAATCTGCTGGTGCGCGACGGCGGCATCGAGGGCGTGGTGATCCGGCTCGGCCGCGGCTTCGGCGAGATCAAGATCGAGGACGGGCATCGCGTGCGGGCCGGCGCCGCGGTGCCGGACGTCAAGGTGGCGCGCGCCGCGGCCGACGCCGGCATCTCCGGTCTCTCCTTCTATCGCGGCATCCCCGGCTGCGTCGGCGGCGCGCTGCGCATGAATGGTGGCGCCCATGGCCGCGAGACCAAGGAGGTGCTGGTCGAGGCCCGCGCCGTCGGCCGCGACGGCGAAATCCATGTGCTCCCGGTCGCCGAACTCGGCTACGCCTATCGCCATTGCGGCGCGCCGGACGATTTCATCTTCACCGAAGCTTTGTTCCAGGGCGAGCCGGGCGAGCCCGCCGCGATTCTCGCCGAGATGGACGGCATCGCCGCCTATCGCGAGCAGGTGCAGCCGATCAAGAGCCGCACCGGCGGCTCGACTTTCAAGAACCCGCCGGGACAAAAGGCATGGCAATTGATCGACGCCGCCGGCTGCCGGGGCCTCACCGTCGGCGACGCCAGGGTGTCGGAGATGCATTGCAATTTCCTCATCAACGAGGGCAACGCCAGCGGTGCCGAACTCGAGACGCTCGGCGAAACGGTCCGCGCGCGGGTGAAGGAGACGAGCGGGATCGAACTCGAATGGGAGATCAAGCGTCTCGGCATCCCGAGTTGAGTCCTATCTCCTCCCTCCGTGTCATTACCCGCGAAAGCGGGTAATCCAGTACCCTCTGTGGGTGATGACTGGATTGCCCGGTCAAGCCGGGCGATGACACCCTCTTCGGCGAAGATCGGGGGCACATATGACCAAACAAATTCACGTCGCGGTACTGATGGGCGGGCTTTCGTCCGAGCGCGAGGTCTCGCTCCGCTCCGGCGCGGCCTGCGCCGACGCTCTGCAAGCACAAGGCTACCGCGTGAGCCGCATCGATGCCGGCCGTGACGTCGGCGAGCGGCTCGCCGAGCTTCGCCCCGATGTCTGCTTCAATGCGCTGCACGGCCGCTACGGCGAGGACGGCTGCATCCAGGGTTTGCTCGAGACCCTGGGCATTCCTTACACCCATTCCGGGGTGCTCGCCTCGGCGCTGGCGATGCATAAGGAGCGATCCAAGCCGGTGCTCGCCGCCGCCGGCGTGCCGGTGGCCGAAAGTCTGGTTGTCACGCGCGCCGAGGCCGCCCGCGCCCACGTCATGCCGCCGCCCTATGTGATCAAGCCGCCGACCGAGGGCTCCAGTGTAGGCGTGTTCATCGTGCGCGAGGACCAGGCCCAGCCGCCGCAAGAGCTGACATCCGCCGAATGGACCCTGGGCGAGGAGGTCATGGTCGAGCGCTTCATCCCGGGCCGGGAGCTCACTTGCGCCGTGATGGGGGACGAGGCTCTGGGGGTGATCGAGATCCGTCCAGCGGAGGGTCTCGCCTTCTACGATTACGACGCCAAATACGCCCCAGGAGGCTCGATTCACGTGCTTCCGGCGCCGCTTAAACCAAATGTTTACCAATTGGTACAGAAGCTGTCGGTAGCGGCTCATAGGGCACTGGGCTGCCGTGGGGTCAGTCGCTCCGACTTCCGCTACGACGACCGGCCAGAGGGTACGGGGGAATTGATCTGCCTTGAGGTCAACACCCAGCCTGGCA
>JAWOJH010000159.1:0-4757 GCA_046481725.1 Methyloceanibacter sp.
GACCATGGTGGTGGTCGAAGGCGTCGGCCGCAGCCTCGACCCCGAGCTCAATATGTGGGTGGTGTCGGAGCCGGTGGTGAAGGAATGGATGGAGCAGGAGCTTGGCGCGGGCGCGCAGATCGAGGCCGCCGCCGAGGGCGCGGTGAGCGTCGGCCGCTTCATGGGCGAAATCCCGAAGCTGCTCGGTCAGGCCGAGCGCACCGCCGAAGCCCTGACCGCCATGGCCGAGGACGGTTTGCGCCTCGACGACTATACCGTCGAACGCTTGGCAGAGGCGCAAGGACGCGAGAACCGGACGAGCCGCATCGGCATCTGGGTCGGCGCCATCGCGCTAGCGGCCATCGCGCTGGCGCTGCTCTTTTGAGTGTCGATCGTTAACCCCAAATGATAGTCATGGCCGGGCTTGTCCCGGACATCGACGAATTTGATATGGTCGAAGACGTGGATGCCCGGCATAAAGCCGGGCATGACAGCGGAGTGAATGGAGTGCAAGGCAAGCGCATCCTGTTGATCGTCGGCGGCGGGATCGCCGCCTATAAGAGCCTCGAGCTGGTGCGCCGCTTGAAGGAGCGGGGCGCTTCCGTGCGCGCGATCGTCACCAAGGGCGGCGCCGAGTTCGTCACCCCGTTGTCGCTGTCAGTCCTCACCGAGGAGAAGGCCTTCACCGAGCTGTTCGATCTGAAGGACGAGGCCGAGATCGGCCATATCCGCCTCTCGCGCGAGGCCGATTTGCTCGTGGTGGCGCCGGCCACCGCGGACCTGCTCGCCAAGATGGCACATGGCCTCGCCGACGATCTCGCCTCGACCGTCTTGCTCGCCACCGACAAGCAGGTACTCGCCGCGCCCGCCATGAATGTGCGCATGTGGCAGCATCGGGCGACGCAGCGGAATATCGTCGCGCTCAAGACCGACGGCCTTCTCTTCGTCGGCCCCGATGATGGCGAGATGGCCTGCGGCGAGTTCGGCCCCGGCCGCATGGCGGAGCCAGAGGCGATCATCGCCGCGATCGAGTGCGCGCTTGGCGCAGATGCCACGGCGCCGCGCGCCGGGACCACGCCGCTCCGGTCGCTCTCTGGCCGGCACGTGCTGATCACCTCCGGGCCGACCCAAGAGCCGATCGACCCCGTGCGCTATATCGCCAACCGGTCCTCCGGCAAGCAGGGCCATGCGCTCGCCCACGCCGCAGTGGCGCTCGGCGCGGATGTCACCCTCGTCAGCGGCCCGGTCGCGCTCCCCGATCCGCAAGGCGTGCGCGTGGTCAGGGTCGAGACCGCGCACGAGATGCTCGCCGCCACGCTTGCGGCGCTTCCCGCCGACATCGCCATCTTCGCCGCCGCCGTTGCCGATTGGCGCGCCGCCGACGCCGCCGAGCAGAAGCTCAAGAAGCAGAACCAGATCGAGGCCGAGCTGAAGCTCACGCTCAATCCCGACATTCTGGCGAGCGTCGCGAAGCCGGGACCCAAGCGCCCGCGCCTCGTGATCGGCTTCGCCGCCGAAACCGAGAATCTGCTCGAGAATGCGAAGACGAAACTCCGCAGCAAGAATGCCGACTGGATCGTCGCCAACGATGTCTGGCCGGGCACCGGCGCCATGGGTGGCGACGATACGCAAATTCGCCTCGTCACGGCGCAAGGCGTGGAGGATTGCCCGCCGCTATCCAAGGAAGAGACAGCGGCTCGGTTGCTTGCGCGCGCCGCCGACGCGCTCGCCGCGATGCGGCCCGCCGCCGAATGAGGGTCACGGTCCGCGTCAAGCGGCTGCCGCATGGCGAGGGCCTGCCGCTTCCCGCTTATCAATCCGCGCACGCAGCCGGCCTCGATGTGGTGGCCGCTGTTCCGGAGGATGCGGCCGTCACGCTTGAGCCTGGCGAACGCGCGCTGATCCCCACCGGCTTCGCACTGGAAGTTCCCATCGGCTACGAGGCACAAGTGCGCCCGCGCTCCGGGCTGGCGATCAAACACGGCGTGACCCTGCTCAACAGCCCCGGCACGATCGATTCCGACTATCGCGGCGAGCTCAAGGTGATCATGGTCAATCACGGCCGCGAGCCATACACCGTGCGGCGTGGCGACCGCATCGCCCAACTCGTCATCGCTCCGGTTTCGCATGTGGAAATCGTCGCCGTCGAAGACCTCGGCGCCACGGCGCGCGGTCAGGGCGGCTTCGGCTCCACCGGGCCGTGACGCGCCCACCCGCGCTTGTCATGCCTGCGCAAGCGGGCATCCGGTAACCCTGGTCTTTACGATTTAACTTCGATCAGGGGGTTACTGGATCGCCCGGTCAAGCCGGGCGATGACGAGATCAATGATAGGGCCTACATTGCCCCCAATGCTCAACTCCGATGAAATCGAGCGCTACAAGCGCCAGCTCGTGCTGAAGGAGATCGGCGGCGAAGGCCAACAGAAGCTGAAAGCCGCGCGCGTGCTGGTGGTTGGCGCCGGCGGCATCGGCTCGCCGCTGATCCTCTATCTTGCCGCTGCAGGCATCGGCCATCTCGGTGTCATCGACAGCGACAAGGTCAGCCTCGACAACCTGCATCGCCAGATCGTGCATGATACCAAGAGCGTAGGCTGGCCCAAGACCAGGAGCGCGGCTCGCGCGATCGAGCGGCTCAATCCCCATGTCGAGGTCGAGCTCTATTCGACGCGGCTGGTGCCGGAGAATGCGCTGTCGATCATTGGCGGCTACGACATCGTCGCCGACGGCTCCGACAATTTCACCACCCGTTACCTGGTCAACGACGCCTGCTATTTCGCCAAGCGGCCGCTGGTCTTTGCCGCGCTCGGGCCCTTCGACGGCCACTTGACCACCATTCGCGCCTTCGAGCAGGACGGCGCGGGCAATCCCCGCCCCTCTTATCGCTGCCTGTTCCCGGAGCCGCCGCCCGAAGGCACCGTGGCGCCTTGTTCGGAAGCCGGCATTCTCGGCAGCGTCGCCGGCGTGATCGGCTCGCTTGCCGCGACCGAGGTGGTGAAGGAACTGCTTGGGATCGGCGAAAGCCTAACCGGGCGTCTGCTGCTCTATGATGCGCTTCAGGCCCGGTTTTCCACCGTCACTTACGCCTGGGACCCTGATAATCCACTCAACGGCCGCGAGCCGCGCTTCCACGATCTGTCGCATCACCGCGCCGCCATGGCCGAGGCCGATGGGTGAAGGCAATCGCCAAATCTCCAACTTGTCATCGCCCGGCTTGACCGGGCGATCCAGTAGTCACCGAGTGCGTTCAACGAAGATAGGGGTTACTGGATGCCCGCTTTCGCGGGCATGACGATGAATAGGGATCGCTGGAATGCCTAGCTCGAAACTATCCACGACCTGCGCGATTGCCGGGGGCGGCCCCGCCGGCATGATGCTCGGCTTCCTGCTGGCGCGAGCCGGCGTCGATGTCGTCGTGCTGGAGAAGCATGCCGATTTCCTGCGCGACTCCCGCGGCGACACGATTCACCCCTCCACCCTGGAGGTGATGCACGAGCTCGGCCTGCTCGACGAATTTCTCAAACTGCCGCACCATAAGGTGCGCGAGATCGGCGGCATCATTGGCGGCGAGAAGATCGTCTTCGCCGACTTCACCCATCTGCCGACGCGCTGCGGCTTTATCGCTTTGCTCCCGCAATGGGACTTTCTCGATTTCCTCGCCGATCGGGGCAAACGCTATCCCGGCTTCCATCTCAAATTGCAGACCGAGGTGGACGATCTCCTTTGGGACGACGACCGGGTCACCGGCCTCAAGGCGAAGCTCCCCGGCGGCTCGCTCGAAATCCGCGCCGATCTCGTCATCGGCGCCGACGGTCGGCATTCGGCGGTGCGGACGCTGGCCGGGCTCGAAGTCGAGGATCTCGGCGCGCCGATGGACGTGTTGTGGATGCGGCTCTCCAAACGTTCGGAGGATGGGTCTGAGACGCTGGGCCGTATCCTCCCGGGCCGCATGTTCGTGATGATCGACCGGGGCGATTACTGGCAATGCGCCTATATCATTCCCAAAGTCGGTTTCGACGAGGTTCGCCGCAAGGGACTTGAGGCGTTCCGCGCCTCGCTTGTCGAAATCGATCCAAAACTTGCCAATCGCGTGGCCGAGCTTGGCTCCTGGGACGACGTGAAGCTGCTCACGGTGAGGGTCGACCGCCTCAAGCGCTGGTACCGGAAAGGGCTGCTCTGCATCGGCGACGCGGCGCATGCCATGTCGCCGGTCGGCGGCGTCGGCATCAATCTCGCCATTCAGGATGCGGTCGCCGCAGCCAATATCCTCGCCGAGCCGCTGCGCGAGCGGCTGGTGTCGGAGGAGCCTCTCGCCAAGGTGCAGAAGCGGCGGCAATGGCCGACCGAGATGACGCAAGCCCTACAGATCTTGGTGCAGAAGCATCATCAGCAATGTGCTGAGCATGACGGAGACGCCACGCCCGCCGTTAGCAGCCCGGCTGCTGAACGCTTTTCCGGTCTTGCGCCGCATCCCGGCGCGGCTGATCGGCATGGGCTTCCGCCCCGAGCACGTGCGCTCGCCGGCAGTCTGATCAGAACATCGCCGGGTGGACGCGGTCGGGGGGCGCATGCCCATCGAGAAAGGTCTTGATGTTGATGATGACCTTCTCGCCCATGTCGATGCGGCCTTCGAGCGTGGCCGAGCCCATATGCGGCAGCACCACCACCTTGTTGCTCTTCAGCAGCTTCGGATTGACCGCTGGCTCGTGCTCGAACACGTCGAGGCCCGCGCCGGCCAGTTCGCTGTTCTCGATCATCCGCGCCAGCGCGTTCTCGTCGAT
>JAWOJH010000174.1:0-18799 GCA_046481725.1 Methyloceanibacter sp.
TCCCAGTAGCGCAGCGCGCGATCCCAGTCGGCGCCCTTCGGCGATTTCGGACGATCCTTCAGATAGGCGTAGGTCTTCTCGTCCGGCGCCACCATGCCGGCGCGGGCACCGCCCTCGATCGACATGTTGCAGACGGTCATGCGCCCTTCCATCGACAGCGACTGAATCGCCTCGCCGGCATATTCGATGACGTGGCCGGTGCCGCCGGCGGTGCCGATCTCGCCGATGATGGCGAGGATGATGTCCTTGGCGGTGACGCCGTCGGGCAGCTTGCCGTCTACGCGCACCAGCATGTTCTTCGCCTTCTGCTGGATCAAGGTCTGGGTTGCGAGCACATGCTCGACTTCGCTCGTGCCGATGCCATGCGCCAGCGCGCCAAATGCGCCATGGGTCGAGGTGTGACTGTCGCCGCAGACGATGGTGGTGCCGGGGAGGGTGAAGCCCTGCTCCGGGCCGATGATGTGAACGATGCCCTGACGGCGGTCGCGTTCGCTGAAATATTCGACGCCGAACTCGCGCGCGTTCTCGGCGAGCGTGGCGATCTGGAGCGCCGACTCGGGGTCGTCGATGCCAAAGGAGCGGTCGGTGGTCGGCACGTTGTGGTCGACCACGGCGAGCGTCTTCTCCGGGGCGCGCACGCGGCGTCCCGCCATGCGCAGGCCTTCGAAGGCCTGCGGGCTCGTTACCTCATGCACCAGATGCCGGTCGATATAGAGCAGGCAGGTGCCGTCAGGCGCCTCATGCACGAGATGGGCGTCCCAGATCTTGTCGTAGATTGTGCGCGGCTGCGTCATCGGTCGGTTTCGGCGCGGTTCGGAGGCTTGTCAGGGCAGAGATAGCGTCTCAGGCCCGGGTTTACAAACCCCCAAATTACATGCCGAGGAAGTCCCGCTTGCCCAGTTCGACCCCGTTGTGGCGCAGGATGAGATAGGCAGCGCTGACGTGAAAATAGACGTTCGGCAGCACGAAATAGCGTAGATAGTCCAGACCGTTGAAGCTCAAATCCAGGTCGCCGACCTTGATGCTGATCGGCCGGTCCTCGCTGCCGTCGAGTTGTTCGGCGGAAAGGCCGTCAATGAAGCGGAGCGTCTTGGCGATCCGTTCCTCGAGTTCGGGAAAAGTCGTCTCGGTGTCGGGATTGGTGGGGAAATCCAGGCCCGCCAGGCGCGCTGCTCCCCGCAAGGCCATGTCGCTGGCAATCTGCACCTGCCGAGACAGCGGTAGCATGTCGGGGGCGAGGCGAGCATTGACCAGCACGGCAGGATCGATCTTGCGCGTCTCGGCGAAGGCTGCGCCCTTGTCCAGCACCTTGGACAAGACCCCGAGCATTCGCACCAGCACGGGAACCGAGGCTTGATACATCGAGATCGACATGAAGAGGCTCCAGGCCGAGTCTGTGAGACGTGAAAATCTGAACGGGCCGAGCTAGCCTTTTTTGGGCTTCTTGGCGTCCTTGGCCTTGGCAGGCTTTTCGGCCTTGGCTTTGGGCTCGGCCTTTGCCTCGTCCTCGCCGGCTTCGGCTTCCTCTTCCTCGGCTGGGACTTCGCCGGCCGTGGTCTCGGCCATCAGCGTGACCGCCTGGGCCACCCAGTCGTCGTGCTCGATGGCGCCGTTGAGCGCAAGCTTCTCGTCGATCGCGGCGATCTCGTCGTCGGTAAGATTGGCGATCTGCTCGAATTTAATCAGGCCAAGTTTGTTGAGCTTGGCCTCGAGCTCGGGATTGACGCCCTTGATCAGCTTCAGATCGTCCGGCGCGCCTTTCGGCTTGGTGAAGCCCTTGAAGGTTTCCTTCTTCTTGCCGCGCACGTCCTGCCGCTCGGGGATGCGGGCGGCCTTGCCGCGGCGTCCACGCAGATAATAGAGCTTGGCGCGGCGCACACGGCCCCGGCGCACTACCTCGATCGAGTCGATCAGCGGGGAATGCACCGGGAAGACGCGCTCGACGCCCTCGCCGTAGGAGATCTTGCGCACGGTGAAATTCTCGTTCACCCCGCCGCCGGCGCGCCCGATGCACACGCCTTCATAGGCCTGCACGCGGGTGCGCTCGCCCTCGACCACCTTGACGTTGACGCGCAAGGTGTCGCCGGGGCCGAATTCGGGGACTTTCCGCCTTTTGGCGAGATCCGAAGCTTGCTCTTGCTCGAGCTGCTCGATGATATTCATGGCAGTAGCCTTTCGGTGGGCGCCTGCCCGGCCAGTTGGGGCCGTCCGGCGAACGCCATTCTTTTTGATTGATCCAATGTAAGGCGCGGGGGCAGGGGGCCCTAGCGCGGGGGTTTCCTAGCCTAGCTGTCCGCCTTTGTCGAATTATTTACGCCGGTTCCCGTCATCCTGAGGAGGGCGCCGCAGGCTGCTGTCACGCAGGATGGGCCCTCATGGTTCGATACGCGCCTTCGGCGCTCCTCCCCATGAGGATCACTCATTTGCAAACGTAAAGCGTGAGCCAGTCCTGGCTGTCCGGGAGCATGATCCTGATATGCTCCGGCTTCTTGGAAAGGTCGAAATGCAGGACGCCGATCGCACCCGGCTGCCGGCAATTCGCCTCATAGGCTTCCGTGCCGACCTCGGTCTCCTTGGTCGCACCGAGAATGCAGAACAGGTTCGGGCCCTCGACGATGCCGCGCCTGATCTCGAACTCGGGCGGCGTCCCGCTCCGGCAGCCGTCGTCGGTGGCCGAAAATCTGCCGAGGAGATGGTCGGTGGAGACCTGGGCCACGGCCGGTCCGAGCGGAGCGAGCAGCAGGCAAAGCATCGCCAGGGCGGACCTCGGCATGAACCTTTCTCCTAGGGCGTCTTCAGGCTGCGGATATACGCGACCACATTCCGCATGTCGTCCTGTTCGAGGACGATATTCGGCATGGTCGGGTGCGAGCTTTGCAGCCAGACCGTGAGCGCAAGTTCGGTCATGCCCGGCGTGTCGGCCACGGTCTGGAACGGCGTAGCCTCGGGCAGCGGCGAATAGGTCTCGTTCGCCAGCACCGCATGGCACGCGGCGCAGATCTGCTCGGCATAGGCGGCTCCGGCTTCGATATCGGCATCCTGCGCCATGGCCACGGCGGCCGGCGGCAGGAGCAGTGCAATCGCGAGCATCGCTGGTTTCATGTTTGGCACCTCTTGGCTCTGCGTTCTTGATAGCACTGCCGCGGCACGGAAGTCTGATCGCGATCAAGGTTTGTCGGTTCGGTGCCGCTGCCAAAGATCGGGGCGGCGCGCCTTGGTGAGCTTTTCGGCCTGTTCGCGCCGCCATTTGGCGACCTTGGCGTGGTCGCCCGAAAGCAGCACCTCGGGAATGGGCCGGCCCTCCCATTCGCGCGGCCGCGTATAGTGCGGATATTCGAGCAGGTCCGCGGCGAAACTTTCCTCGGCAAGGGAGCCTTCGTTGCCGGCGACGCCGGGCAGGAGGCGCACCACGGCGTCGATGACCACTTGGGCGGCCAACTCCCCGCCGGACAGCACATAGTCGCCGATCGAGATCTCTTCGACGTTGCGCGCTTGCAGCACCCGTTCGTCGATTCCTTCGAAGCGACCGCAGAGCAGGATGATGCCCGGGCCGTCCGCCAGCTCGCGGGCGTGTTCCTGCATGAATGGGTAGCCGCGCGGTGAAAGATAGATGGTCGGCGTGCCCTTCGGCATGGACGCGCGCGCCGCGTCGATTGCCGAGGCGGCGATATCGGCGCGCATCACCATCCCGGCGCCGCCCCCGGCCGGCGTGTCGTCGACCGAGCGGTGCTTGTCCGCAGCGAAGTCGCGGATGTCGAGGGTCTCAAGTGTCCATTTGGTTTCGGCGAGGGCCTTGCCGGCGAGGCTCAGGCCGAGCGGCCCCGGGAACATCTCGGGGAAGATGGTGAGAACGGTGGCGCGCCAGGTCATTCGAATAGTCCTTCCGGCGGCGTCACCTTGAGGCGTCCGCCTTCGACATCGACCTCAGGCACCGTTTCCCGGGTGAAGGGAACCAGCACGCTTGCCCCGCCGCCCGCCGGCTTGATCTCGATGAGGTCCCCGGCGCCGAAATTCTGGACCGCGACCACCGTGCCGATCGTCTCGCCGTCGCGGCCGATCGCGGCAAGGCCGATCAGGTCGGCATGATACCACTCCTCCTCCTCCTCGCGGACCGGCAGCCTCGCGCGGGCGACGTATAACTTCGTATGTGTGAGCGCTTCGGCGGCCTCGCGCGTCGTGACGCCCTTGATCCGGGCAATCAGCGCTTTCGGCGTGCCACGCACCGACAAGATCTCCACGGCGTGGCCCTGCTCGTCCTCCAGCGCACCGTAGCCGGCGATGGCGGCAGGCTCGGCGGTATAGGAGCGAAGCCGCACCTCGCCTTTCAGCCCTTGCGCCGCCCCGATCTCGCCGAGCAACACGCGGTCTGCCGGATTGCGCAAGGCTATGCCGGCTCGGCCTCGGCCGCGGAGTCGGTCTCGGCCGCTTGTTCGGCAGACTCGGGCGCAGGCTCCTCGGCGGGCGCAGGCTCCACAGCGGGCGGTGGTGCGGCGGCGGCTTCGGCGGCGGCTTTGGCCTTCTCCTCGGCGGCGGCCTTTTTCGCCTCTTCGCGCTCGAGCCGCTTCTTGCCGGGCTCGCCCTTTTGCGGGTTCACCCGCGCGTCACGCTTCCTGATGCCGGCGGCGTCGAGAAAGCGCAGCACCCGGTCGGTCGGCTGCGCGCCGTGACCGAGCCAATGCTTGACGCGGTCCTCGACCAGCTTGATCCGCTCGGGCGAGCCTTTCGGCAGCAGCGGGTCGTAGGTGCCGATCCGCTCGATATAACGGCCGTCGCGGGGGCTCTTCGAATCCGCAACGACGATGCGGTAATAGGGGCGTTTCTTAGCGCCACCCCGCGCCAGTCTGATCTTCAGTGACATGCTTTCATGCTCCTAGGGTTTGATCTCATCGTTTCTTGGAACCGGGAAGGCCTGGAAGGCGGCGCGGCAGGCCGCCGGGCAGCCCAGGCAGGCCGCCCGGAAGTCCTGGGAAGCCGCCTGGCGGCAGGGGCGGCAGTCCGCCCTGCGGCAGACCTTGGGGCAGTTCGGCAGGCAGGTCCGGGGGCGGTCCGCCGCCGAACAGCGCGCCGAGCATGCCGCGCTTCTTGCCCATCGCCTTCATCATGTCGGCCATCTGGCGATGCATCTTCACCAGCTTGTTGATGTCCTGCACGCTGGTGCCGGAACCCGTCGCGACGCGCTTCTTGCGCGAGGCATTGAGTAGCTTCGGGTTCTTGCGCTCGGCGCGTGTCATCGAGCCGATCATCGCCTGCTGGCGCTTGAGGATGGTTTCGTCGAGATTGGCGGCGTCGAGCTGCTTCTTGATCTTGCCGATGCCGGGCAGCATGGCGAGCACGCCGCCCATGCCCCCGAGCTTCTGCATCTGCTTCAATTGTTCGGCGAGGTCGTCTAGGTCGAAGGCGCCTTTTTTTACCTTGGCGGCAATCTTCTGCGCCGTGTCGATCTCGACCGTCTCGATCGCCTTCTCGACCAGGCCGACCACGTCGCCCATGCCGAGAATGCGTCCGGCAATGCGCTCGGGGTAAAAGTCCTCGAGGGCGTCGAGCTTCTCGCCGACACCGATCAGCTTGATCGGTTTGCCGGTCACGGCGCGCATCGACAGCGCGGCGCCGCCGCGCCCGTCACCGTCGATGCGGGTCAGCACGATGCCGGTGAGCGATACTCGCGCATCGAAGTTCTTGGCGAGATTGACCGCGTCCTGGCCGGTCAGCGCGTCTGCCACCAGCAAGGTCTCGTGCGGCTGCGCGATCTTTTCGATCGCCGCGGTCTCGGCCATCAGCTCTTCGTCGATATGGGTGCGGCCTGCGGTGTCGAGCAGCAACACGTCGTAGCCGCCGCGCTTGGCGGTCTCGATCGCGCGCTTGGCGATCGCCGTCGGGCCTTCACCGGCGACAATGGGAAGCGTGGCGATCCCGGTCTGCTCGCCGAGCACCCGAAGCTGCTCCTGCGCCGCGGGCCGGCGCGTGTCGAGCGAGGCCATCAGCACTTTCTGCTTGTCGCGGGCTTCGAGCCGTTTGGCGAGCTTGGCGGTGGTGGTGGTCTTGCCCGAGCCCTGCAGGCCGACCAGCATCATCGTCACCGGGGGGGTGGCGGCGAGATTGATCCCTTGCGCGTCCGAGCCCAGCGTGCGCACCAGCTCGTCATGCACGATCTTGATGACCATCTGGCCCGGCGTGACCGAGCGCACCACGTCCTGGCCGACGGCCTTCTCTTTCACCCGGTCGATGAAGGAGCGCACCACATCGAGCGCGACATCGGCCTCGAGCAGGGCGCGCCGCACCTCGCGCATCGCCTCGGTGACATCGGCCTCGCTCAGCGCCCCTTTGCGGGTGAGCTTGTCGAGGATGGCGCCAAGCCGCTCTGACAGGGTCTCGAACATCAACTTCCTTCTTCCTCATGGTGAGGAGGCCGCAACGCGGCCCTCTCGAACCATGAGGCCTGTGCCGCACCCTTCGAGGCGGCGCGTTCCGCGCCTCCTCAGGGTGAGGACTTCTCCAAAACGCGCTCAAGCAGGCCAGAGGCCGTTCGCGCAAACAACAATGGCACCCGAGGGCGCATCGCGCTGTCGGGTGTTGACCCCCCTGCCTCTTGATCGTTCAATCATGTGCAGGGCGGCGGCTCGCAAAAGGAGCTGCCTTGAATTCGGGCGAATGTCGGCGAGGCAGGCCGCCAAGTCAAGCGCGAGCCGGAAAATCGCTTGCCGGTCTGGAATGCGCCCTGCCAAAATTTTCGGGCAAATCGGGGGTTAAGCGGCCGTGCCGACAAGACAAGACTTGTCATTTTTGCGCTTCTGCTTGTGGGGCAGCCCACGGGCGCCTCGGCCAATATTGTCTTCCGGCCCTGTTCGTTACCGGGCGGCGCGAGCTTCTCTTGATCGCGCTTGCCAATGCGGTCACGGCCGGCTTGGCTTGCACGAGCCTCGCAGTCATTCCCTATCGCTACTGGAGGCCACGTTCCGCAGCAGCGGCTTGATGCGGGTGGCGAGGTCGAGCAGCGCCTCGTCGCCGCCCTTCCAGCCGATAAAAGAAAGCCCGATGGGGCAGCCCGCGGCCTCCGCGGCGGGAATGGAGATTTGCGGCAGTCCGGCATGACCCGCGAGGCAGGTGTAGCCGAGCGTCTTCATCCGGAAATCGGCGAAGGCGTCGCCATCGGGAATGCCGCGCTCGGGCGGCAGGGTCGGCGTGGCCGGCAGCACGATCAGGGTGCCGGGCGGCACGATCGCGCCGAGATGAGCAGCGATCTCCCGGCGGAGCTTGCGGGCGGCGTCCGCCTCCGCCGCGGTGATTTGGGCCGCGGCCGCGAAGCGCTCCTTGATGCCGGGGCCGAGCCTGGCGTCATAAGCTTGGATGAAAGGCAGTAAGGTCGACTGGATCTCGAACGCCTGGATGACGCGGAAGGCGTTGCGCCAGGCGTCGATTTCTTCGCCGGCTATGGCGCGATGCTCCGGAGCGGGCAGGGCAGGCCCGACACTTGCCAAGGCGCGCCACAGCGCTTCCTCGGCGGCAGGCTCTTCGTGTGCGAAGAAATCCTCTGCGAGAATCAGGCGCTCCACCTCGGCCTCGATACCGGCCTCGTCCAGCAGCACCTGGCCCACTTTGCGGAACAACTCGGCATTGCGCGCCAGAAAGCCCACCGTATCGTAGCTCGGCGCCATCGGCGTCACGCCTTCGAGCGGGATGCGGCCGTGGGTTGGCCTGAGACCGTAGAGCCCGGAGAATGAGGCCGGCACCCGGATCGAGCCGCCGGTGTCGCTGCCGAGCGCGAAGTCGCACATTTCGGCCGCCACCGCCGCGGCAGAACCGCAGGAGGAGCCGCCGGTCACGCGATCCGGCGCGCGGGCGTTGACCGGCTGGCCGTAATGCGCGTTCGAGCCAAGCACGCTGTAGAAGAACTCGTCGCAGACGGTGATGCCGGTGCACGAGGCGCCGGCCGCGAGCAGCCGGGCGATTGACGGCGCCGTCTCGGCCGCCGGGCTGGCCCGCTCATAGAAGACGCGGTTGCCGTTCGAGACCTTGCGGCCTTCGATGGCGAACAGGTCCTTCACCATGAAGGTCAGCCCGGCGAGCTTCCCCCCGCCGGCCCCCGGCAGCGGTTGATCCAGCGTGTGGGGGACGAGGGCGTTGACCGGATCGTCAGGCCGAAAGACTGTCATGGCGCTTCCCTGGTCTTGAGCACTGAAAACGCCATATAAGGTGCGACGCCCAGGCGCAAACAGCGATCGACCTCATGACAGCCTTCCGCAAGATGAACGGGCTCGGCAACGACTTCGTCGTGCTCGATGCGCGCACGCGCGCGCTGCCGCTGACGTCGGAAGCGCTTCGCGCCATCGCCGATCGGGACGCGGGGATCGGCTGCGACCAGGTCATCACGCTGGAACCGTCGCGCCGGGCCGATGTGTTTATGCGCGTTTTCAATGCGGATGGCGGCGAGGTGGGCGCTTGCGGCAATGCCGCGCGTTGCGTCGCCGCCTTGGTCGCCGGGGAGCGCGGCAAATCGGAGGCGAGTATCGAGACGGAGAGCGGCGTACTGGCGGCAACCGTCAATGACGATGGCACGGTGACCGTCGACATGGGCAGCCCACGCTTCGCCTGGAACGAGATCCCGCTCGCCGAGCAGTTTCATGACACGCGGCGGATCGAGTTGCAGATCGGGCCGATCGACGATCCGGTGCTGCATTCGCCTTCGGCGGTGAATGTCGGCAACCCCCATGCGTTGTTTTTCGTCGACGATGTCGAGGCGCACGATCTCGCTCGGTTTGGGCCGATGCTCGAGCACCACCCGATCTTTCCCGAGCGCGCCAATATCTCGCTCGTGCAAGTGCTCGGACGGGATCATCTGAAAGTGCGCACCTGGGAGCGTGGCGCGGGCCTGACGCTGGCCTGCGGCACCGCGGCCTGCGCCGCGGTGGCCGCGGCAGTCCGACGCGAACTGACCGGCCGCGAGGTGACGGTCAGCCTGCCCGGCGGTGACCTTCGGATTGAATGGCGGGAGAGCGACGGCCATATCCTGATGACCGGTCCTTACGCGCTCGACTTCGAAGGCGCGCTGCCTCCTGAGCTATTCACGCCGTCCGGCGTTTGACTCTCTTGGTCTTTGAGGGAGGGATTTCGCCGAACTTTCATGTTAGAAGCCGCCAATGTCCGATCTTGAGATCATCACCTTCGGTTGCAGGCTCAACGCCTACGAGTCCGAAGTCATGCGCGAGCATGCGAACGCCGCCGGTCTCGGCGAGGCGGTGATCGTCAATACGTGCGCGGTGACGGGCGAGGCGGTGCGTCAGGCGCGGCAGGCAATCCGCCGCGCGCGGCGCGAGCGGCCCGAAGCCAAGATCATCGTCACCGGCTGCGCGGCGCAGATCGATCCCGCGCGCTTCGCCGCCATGGACGAGGTCGATCACGTCGTCGGCAACCAGGAGAAGCTCGAGGCCAGGACTTTCGCCGGCTTCGGCGTCGAGGGCAGCGAGCGGGTCGTAGTCAATGACATCATGTCGGTCACGGAGACCGCCTCGCATCTGATTGAGGGCTTCGGCTCGCGCGCCCGCGCCTATGTGCAGATCCAGAACGGCTGCGACCATCGCTGCACCTTCTGCGTCATTCCGTTCGGCCGCGGACCGTCGCGCTCGGTACCGGCGGGTGAGGTCGTGGCGCAGGTACGCAAGCTGGTGGAACGCGGCTATGCCGAGATCGTGCTGACCGGCGTCGACATCACCGCTTATGGCAAGGAGTTGCCGGGAGAGATGTCGCTCGGCAAGCTGGTGCGCTCGGTGCTTAAGCTCGTGCCGGAGCTGCCGCGGCTCAGACTCTCTTCGATCGATTCGGTCGAGACCGATGCGGCGCTAATCGCGGCAATCGCCGAGGAAGAGCGGCTGATGCCGCATCTGCATCTCTCGCTGCAATCCGGGGATGACCTCACTTTGAAGCGGATGAAGCGGCGGCATATGCGCGCCGACTCGGTTCACTTCTGCGATGCCATGCGGCGGACGCGTCCGGACATCGTATTCGGCGCCGATCTGATCGCCGGCTTTCCCACCGAGACGGAAGCGATGTTCGAGAATTCGCTGTCGCTGGTCGACGATTGCGGCCTGACGTTTCTGCATGTGTTTCCCTACTCCTCGCGCGAGGGCACGCCTGCCGCGCGCATGCCGCAAGTGGACGGCGCGGTGATCGCGCGCCGCGCCGCCGAATTGCGGGAGAAGGGCGTCGCCGCGCTGAAGCAACATCTCGCCAATGCCAAGGGGCGGCGCATCAACGTGCTGATGGAGAGCGCGCGCCAAGGCCGCTCCGCCGATTTCACGCCGGTTCGGCTCGATGCGGTCGCGGGTGCGGGCGCGTTGCTCGATGCCGTAGTGGCGGGCGACGACGGCGCGGCGCTCATTGCGGTGAGGCCATGAGCGCTGACGAAAAGCCCGGGTTCTTCCAGCGGCTGTTTGGCGGCGGCGACAAGCCGAAGCCGGCCGAGCCCACGCCCCGCCCCATCGAAGAGCCGCCGCCGGACGCGCCGAAGCGCGAGCCTCCCGAGGATGAGCCCGCCAAGAAAGAGCCGCCGAAGGATCGCCCGGCGAAGAAGGAGCCGCCTGAGCGCAAACGGCCGCCGAAGCAGGCCGTCAAACCGAAAGCGCCGCCACCGGCCGGTCCTGCCGCGGCACCTGGCGAAGTCCCGCCGGACGAGCGCGCCCCCGGCGACCGGGAGAAGCCTTCGCCGCGGGAGAAGAAGGCCGCCCCGGTGCCCGAGGAAAAGACGCCACCAAAACCGGCCGAGCCGCCTTCGGCCAAGCCGGCGCCACCCCCCGCCGGGCCGGCCGCGGCGCCTGGGAAGAAGCCGGCCGAGAAATTGCCTCCGGCGGAACGCGACAAGCCCAAGGCGGCGGTGGAGCCAAAACGCGGCTGGTTCGACCAGCTTCGCGCAGGTCTCGCCCAAACCACCAACGCGCTCTCGGACAGTCTCGCCAGCACGCTGGTCAAGCGGAAGCTTGACGAAGAGACGCTCGACGCGCTGGAGGAGGTCCTCATCAAGGCCGATCTCGGCGTGGCGATGGCGGCGCGCATTCGCGCGGCCGTCGCCGAGGGCCGCTACGACAGGGGGCTCGACCCCGACCGGGTGCGCGACATTCTCGCCGGCGAGATTGCGAGCGTCCTTACGCCAGTGGCGCGGGACTTTGCGCTCGCGCCAGATGCGCGGCCGCATGTGTTTCTGGTGGTCGGCGTGAACGGCACCGGCAAGACCACCACGATCGGCAAGATGGCGCAGCTGTTCAGGGGCCGGGGCATGCGCGTGATGCTGGCCGCCGCCGACACGTTCCGCGCGGCCGCGATCGATCAGCTCAAGGTATGGGGCGAGCGGGTCGAAGCCGAAGTGGTGGCGAAGGACGTGGGTGCCGATCCGGCCGGGGTTGCGTACGAGGCGTTGGAGCGCGCCCGGGCGGAGGGTAGCGATGTCTTGCTGATCGATACCGCGGGACGCTTGCAGAACAAATCCGACCTGATGGCCGAGCTTGCCAAGATCGTGCGCGTCTTGAAGAAGATCGATGCGAGTGCGCCGCATGGCGTGATTCTGGTGCTTGACGCCACCACCGGCCAGAACGCGCTCAGCCAGGTCGAGATTTTCAAGGACATTGCAGGTGTCACCGGCATCGTGGTGACCAAGCTCGACGGCACGGCGCGGGGCGGCATCCTCGTCGCGGTCGCCGAGCGGTTTCAGCTGCCGATCCATGCGATTGGGGTCGGCGAAGGTCTCGAGGATCTGAAGCCGTTCGATGCGCAGGATTTCGCGCGGGCCATTGCAGGAGTGAGACGCGAGAATGAAGCCGCAGCCTGAACCCAAGGCAGCCATTGCCGAGAGTGCGGCGCAAGCCGAGCCGCCGCTTCTGCCCAAGCTTCTGATCGAGCTTGGGCCGCTGCTGATCTTCTTTGTCGGCAATGCTTGGGGGGGAATCTACGTCGGCACGGCGGCCTTTATGGCCGCGACCTTGATCTCGCTCGCGGTCGCGCGCTTCCGCTACCACAAGCTGCCGGTGATGCCGCTGGTCAGCGCCGTCATCGTGTTCGTGTTCGGCGGACTCACGCTCTATCTCCAGAACGAGACCTTCATCAAGCTGAAGCCGACCATCGTCTATTCGATGTTCGCAGCGCTGCTGGTGGCAGGGCTGCTGATGCGCAAGCCGCTGCTGCAGCTGCTGTTCGGCCCGGTCTTCATGCTGACAGAGGTGGGGTGGCGCAAGCTGACATTCCGCTGGGTGGCCTTCTTCGTCGCCATGGCGATCGTCAACGAATTCGTCTGGCGCAATTTCTCGACAGATACATGGGTGAGCTTCAAGGCGTTCGGCTTCCTGCCGCTCACCTTCCTGTTTGCGCTCATGCAGGTGCCCCTGATGCAAAGCTACGGCGAACCTCAACCGGGTTCCGGTCCCGGCGACAATCCGCGCGCGGACGAGCGAACTTAACCCTTCCCTCAGCGTTATTCGACGAAGCCGATCCTGGTCCCTTGCGAGGGATTTTCGGCATACCGATATGCTCTCAGCCCGCATCTGCCGCCTCGGGAGGCGGCGGTTCCGGGCGGCGCCACTGCAACCTCTCGTTGGCAGTTCGCGCTCCGCGGTTGTAAAATGTTACAAGGCTCCGCCCCGCTGAAGGGGTGGCTGCCCTCAGGGAGATACACGCTCTGCGTGAGCTGAGCGGGTGGTGCAATGGCAAAAGGAGGGAAGGACCATCTGGAGCGCTCGGCGATGCACTTGCTCCATCGCGCGGGCCAGTGTGCGTCCGACATCTTTGCGTCGGAGGCGCGCACCAGCGGACTTACGCCTCGCCAATTCGCCGTGTTGATGGTGATTGCCGACGAAGAGGGCCTCACCCAGACGGACCTGGTGGAGCGAACGGGCGTCGACCGGTCCACCCTTGCCGATATCGTCGCGCGGCTGCTGAGCCGCGGGCTCATCCAGCGTCGCCGCGCCAAGGACGATGCCAGGGCCTACGCCATCAAACTCAGCCCGCAAGGGGCCAAGGCCCTGCGCGAAGCCCAACCGGGCGCCGCTGCGGCCGACCAAAAGCTGCTCTCCAGCCTGTCGCCTGCCAAGCGGCAGGAATTTCTCGACTCGCTGAACTTGATCGTCACATCCATCCGCAAATAGCATCGTTCAGTCTTGCGCCTGGGCGCCCTGCTGCAACAGCGGCAGGATTTTCTGCTTGATGGCGGATTCGGTGAGAGGGCCGACATGGCGGTAGGCTATTCTGCCGTCGCCGGTCACGACATAGGTCTCCGGCACGCCATACACACCGAAATCGATGGCTGTCCGCCCCGAGGGATCGACGCCGACCCGGGAATAGGGATTGCCGTGGCGGCCGAGAAAGCGCCGCGCGGAAGCCGGATCGTCCTTGTAGTCGATGCCGAACAGCCTCACGCCGGGCCTCTCGCCGAGCGCCATCAACAGAGGGTGTTCGACTTGGCATTCGGCGCACCAGGACGCAAATACGTTGACCACGGTCGGTTCGCCTTGAGCCAAGTCGGCGGCGGCAAAGCCGGGGACCGGCGCTCCGGCCGCGACCAGGCCTTCGAGCGGCGGCAGAGCGAATTCGGGGACGGGCTTGCCGATCAGCGCCGAGGGCAGGCGGGACGGGTCGCCGCTGCCGAGCGCGTACCAGAACAACCCTGCCAGCATCGCGAACAGCAAGAGCGGTAGCACCGGCCCGAATCGCCGGACCGGCCGCTCGCGCGAAACCTCGGTCATCTCGCTCCCTCCCGGTTGCTGCGCGGGGCCGGGGAAGCGGCACCCGATTGGGCGGAGCGGCGCCGGATTCCCCGCCGCTCGAGTTCGGCAAGGAGGCGGCGCTGCTTGCGGTCGTCCGCGACGATAAAAAACGCGAGCGCGGCGAGCGCGAGGAAGGCCGCGGCATAGGCGGCGGCGATGAAGGCTGCGTGCGGACCGAGATCGGGCATGGATCAAGCCTCGACCAGAGCGGCGTGCTCGATTTGCATCTGCTGCATGGCGTGCACGCGGCGGCGCAGGATCTCGGCGCGCATGGCGATCAGATGCAACAGCACGAACAGCAATGCAAAGCCCGCGGCCATGACGAAAAGCGGCGTCAGCATCGACGGATCGATAGAGGGTCCGCCGGCGCGGATGATGCTGGCCGGCTGGTGCAGCGTGTTCCACCAATCGACGGAGAATTTGATGATGGGGATGTTGACCACCCCGACCAGGGCGAGGATTGCGGCGGCGCGGCCGGCGCGGCCCGGCTCCTCGATCGCCTGCCACAGCGCGATCAGGCCGAGATAGAGCAGGAACAGCACCAGCATCGAGGTCAACCGTGCGTCCCATACCCAATAGGTGCCCCACATCGGCTTGCCCCAGAGCGAGCCGGTGACAAGCGCGATGAAACAGAAGGTGGCGCCGATCGGGGCCGCGGCCTTTGCCGCCACGTCGGCCAGCGGATGGCGCCAGATCAAGGTGCCAAGCGCGGCGATGGCGATGGTCACATAGCCGAACATGGCGAGCCAGGCGGAGGGCACATGCACGAACATGATGCGCACCGTCTCGCCTTGCTGATAGTCGGGCGGCGCGACAAAGAATGCGAGATAAAGGCCTGTTCCGATCAGCAGCAGTGCCGCCGCCGCGAGCCAGGGAATGAGGCCGCCAGCAAGGCTCAGAAACCGCGTGGGATTGGCGAGGCTGATCATCCGGTTGATCTAGTGGGTTTGGGGCAGAGTGGCAATTACCCCCCGCAAGCCCGGCGTGTGCTCGCCCACGAGGCGGTTCGGCACGACATGCAACACCGTTGCCGCGATGCGCATGGCATCCGGGTTATGCTCCTTCTCGCCTCATCCTCTGAGATGGGCCTTTGGCCCATCCCAGGATGACGAGGGGGGTGGCGCGCCAAAAGGCGCAGTCCAGTTTGGTGTCCGCGATCCGTTTCCAGATCGCGGCGGGCGCCTCTCGGCGCGCCGATCCGCGGCGTCTTTGGTCGGCATCGGGCCCCGCTTTCCGTTGCCGGCTATGGCCGGGCGGTCAGTCAGCTCCTGACAGGGACCCATAGTAGCCCCGGGGGGAGCCCCGATGCGGCCCGAGTGCCCGGTTGCGAGACCTGACCCGCGGGCGCCGCACCCCGTCCCGCCTCACGAACGCCTCGAGAAACGCCCTTCAGTAGACGAGGTGAGCAAAGTCTAATCGAGCTTCGCAAGGTGGGGATAAGCTACCGAGAATTCGTCATTCCGGCGGAAGCCGGAATCCAGCGCGGCACGCTCTGCGTTGGCGCCCCTGGCCTCGGCCTTTCGCCGGGGTGACGCGGATAAGTCCGGACTGGTCGCGGCTCAGAGACGTCCATCTATTAAGCGGCGACGAGCTCCAGCAATGTCAATTCCCGGTTACGAACCCGGCAACGGGGGCAACAGCTGAGGCAAATGGCCGGGACAAGCCCGGCCATGACTTGAGCAGGTGAGGAGCGTCAACTACCGCAATACAGTGCGCAACGCGGCGGCGGCGGCGAAGGGCGCGAGCACGATCGCGGCGAGGCTCAGCGCGCAGAGCATGAGGAAAGGCGGCCAGGGCGAGGCGGGCCCGGTGACCGCTGCCGAGACGGTGGCGACGCCGAAGATCAGCACCGGCACGTAGAGCGGCAGCACGAGCAGCCCGAGCAAGAGCCCGCTTCGCCGCAAGCCCAGAGTGAGGCTCGCGCCGATTGCGGCGATGAAGCTCACCGCCGGCGTGCCGGCGAGCATGGACAGAACCAGCAGCGGTATGGCCTCGAGCGGCAGGTTGAGCAGGAGTCCGAGTACCGGCGCGAGCAAAGCCAGCGGCACGCCGGTGGTGAGCCAATGGGCGAGGCTCTTGACCGCGGCGACCACGGGCAGCGGCAGTGCGCCGGTCGCGAGCAGGTCAAGCGAGCCGTCCTCATAGTCGTTGTCGAAGATCCGCCCGGCGGAGAGCAGCGCGGCGAGCAGCAGCGCGACCCACAACATGCCGGCGGCGATGCGTGCGAGCAGGTTGAGGTCGGGGCCGAGGCCGAGCGGCGTGATAGCGATGACGACGAGATAGAAGCCGAGCGCGGTGCCGATGGCGCCGCCTTCGCGCCAGGAGAGCGTCAGGTCGCGGGCGAGCAGGGCGAGGGCCGGTCTCATGCGACGCGCTCCCGGCCGAGTGCGAGCGCGTGCGCGAATTTGGTCTCGAGCGGCATGTGGCTGGCGACGACGGCGAGACCGCCGCCGGCGAGGTGACCGGCGATCGCCTGCTCGAGCAGCTTGAGCGAGGCGGTATCGAGCGAGGCTTGCGGCTCGTCCAGCAGCCAGATCGGGCGCGGCGCAGCGAACAGGCGCGACAGCGCGAGCCGGCGCTTCTGTCCGGCGGAGAGCAGCCCGGCGGGAAGTTCGGCAAGCGGCTCGAGCGCGAAGGCGGCAGCCGCGGAATTTCCTGGCGCGCGAGCGCCGCCGAGAAACGCCGCCCAGAATTGCAGATTCTCGCCGACGCTCAGGCTCGGCTTCACCGCGCTGAGATGGCCGACATAGTGGCAAAGCTCCGGCAGCGCCGCGTCGGGGCTGGCGCCGTCGAGGCGAAGCTCGCCGGCGGCGAGCGGCAGCAGCCCGGCAATCTGCCTGAGCAGGCTGGTCTTGCCGGCGCCGTTCGGCCCGCTGACGAGCAGCGCCTCGCCGGGACCGAGCTTGAAGCTCAAATCGCGGAAGACCGTCCTGCCACCGCGCTGGCAGGCGAGGTTCGAGGCGGCGAGGCCGATCGTTTGCGGCATTTGCTCAGCTTTTGCGCAAGTTGAGACCGGGACAGGCAGGCGGAGCGGCGAAATCGCGCGCTGCGAAATCTCTTCGCGTCATTGTCTCGTTGCCGCAAGGGCTTTTATATGCAGGTGTCTCTCATGCAGCTCCCGGGTATCGGATTTGCATCCGGCGCGACACAGCCTGCCCCGACAAGGAGATCCCGTTGACCGCGGTCGTTGAACCTTCGCTCGACAGCTTCAAATGCCGCCGCACGCTCAAAGTCGACGGGGTCAAATACGACTATTTCAGCCTGATAGAGGCGGAGGCGAACGGGCTTGAAGGCATCGCCAGCCTGCCTTTCTCGCTCAAGGTGCTGCTGGAGAATCTGCTGCGCCACGAGGATGGGCGGAGCGTCACCGCCGACGATATCCGCGCGATGGCGGAGTGGCTGAAAGAGCGCAAGAGCGACCGCGAGATCGCCTTTCGTCCGGCGCGCGTCTTGATGCAGGACTTCACCGGCGTCCCCGCGGTGGTCGATCTTGCGGCGATGCGCGACGCGATGCGCGGGCTCGGCGGTGACCCGAACCAGATCAATCCGCTGGCCCCGGTCGATCTCGTCATCGACCATTCGGTGATGGTCGACGCGTTCGGCTCGGGCCAGGCGTTCCAGATCAATGTTGAGAAGGAATATGAGCGCAACAGAGAGCGCTACGCCTTTTTGAGATGGGGCGCGGGCGCGTTCGACAATTTCCGCGTGGTGCCGCCCGGCACCGGAATCTGCCACCAGGTCAATCTCGAATATTTAGCGCAGACCGTGTGGACCAAGGCGAATGGCGGCAATCCGGTCGCCTTTCCCGACAGCTTGGTCGGCACCGACAGCCACACCACCATGGTCAACGGGCTCTCCGTGCTCGGCTGGGGCGTCGGCGGCATCGAGGCGGAAGCCGCCATGCTCGGCCAGCCGATCTCGATGTTGATACCGGAGGTGGTGGGCTTCCAGCTCACCGGCGAATTGAAGGACGGCGTCACGGCAACGGACCTTGTGCTCACCGTCACCGAGATGCTCCGGCGCGCCGGCGTGGTCGGCAAGTTCGTCGAGTTCCATGGCGAGGGTCTGGGGAATCTTCCGCTCGAAGATCGCGCTACCATCGCCAACATGGCGCCGGAATATGGCGCGACCTGCGGCTTCTTTCCAATCGACGGGGAGACGCTTGCTTATCTGGAGGCGACAGCGCGCAAGAAGAGCCGCATCGCCCTGGTCGAGAAATATGCCAAGGCGCAAGGCCTGTTCCGCACCGGCAAAACGCCGGACCCGGTATTCACCAAGATGCTCGCACTCGATCTCGGTGAGGTCGAGCCGTCGATCGCCGGACCGAAGCGCCCGCAGGACCGGGTGCCGCTCGCGCAGGCCGCGCAGGCATTCGCCGAGACGCTCGACCAGGAATACGGCAAGGCGGCGGAGGCCGGGAAACGCGTGAAGGTGCAAGGCAAGAATTTCGATCTCGGCCATGGCGACGTGGTGATCGCCGCGATCACCTCCTGCACCAACACCTCGAACCCCTCGGTGATGATCGCGGCGGGGCTTCTGGCGCAGAACGCGGTGGAGCGGGGCTTGAGCGTCAAGCCCTGGGTCAAGACCTCGCTCGCGCCGGGCTCGCAGGTGGTGACCGATTATCTGGAGAAAGCGGGGCTACAGGACGATCTCGACCGGCTCGGCTTCAATCTGGTCGGCTATGGCTGCACCACCTGCATCGGCAATTCCGGGCCGCTGCCGGAGGAGATCTCGCACACCATTCACGAGCATCATCTCGCCGTCGCTTCGGTGCTCTCGGGCAATCGGAATTTCGAGGGCCGGGTCAATCACGACGTGCGCGCCAATTATCTCGCCTCGCCGCCGCTGGTGGTGGCCTATGCGCTCGCCGGCTCGATCACCGTCAACCTCGCCGAGGAACCGCTCGGTTACGCCGAGGACGGGGCGCCCGTCTACCTCAAGGACATCTGGCCTGGCACCAAGGAAGTGGCCGAGATTACCCGCCAGCACGTCTCCAGCAAGGCCTTCGGGACACGCTACAAGGACGTGTTCAAGGGCGACGATGAATGGCAGCAGAT
>JAWOJH010000035.1:0-9329 GCA_046481725.1 Methyloceanibacter sp.
CTTGGTGATAAAGACATCGTGAACATGCCCTTCTCTCAGGCCGGCCGCAGTGATTTGCATGAATCTGGCTCTGGCTCGAAGCGTCGCCACGTCGCGGCAACCCACATAGCCCATTCCAGCGCGGAGACCGCCGACGAGCTGGTGGATATTGAACGAGAGCGATCCTTTGTACGGCACCTGACCTTCGAAGAGGCCAAGGCCGATATCGAGGCGAAGATTCTCAAGGAGCGCGCCTCGGGAGCGATCTTCGATCTGCATGACAAGATCGAGGACGAACTCGCTTCCGGGACGACCCTCGAGGAGGCGGCCGGCAAGTTCAAGCTCGATTACCAGCTGTTCGACCAGATCGATCGCGATGGCCGCAAGCCGGATGGATCGACGGTTAGGCTGCCGGCGCAGAAGGAATTGCTGAACGCCGCCTTCGCCACGGATACTGGCGTGGAGAACGACCCGATCGACGCCAAGGACGAAGGTGTTATTTGGTATGAGGTAATGGGAGTGGTGCCGGAGCAGCTCAAGCCCTTCGATCAGGTCAAGGAGCAGGTCGCCAAGGATTGGCACAACGATGAGCTTCGCACCCGGGTCGCGAAATACGCGCAGGACCTGGTCACCAGCCTGAATGGCGGCAAGACGCTCGAAGACATTGCCAAGGACCTGAATGTCGAGGTGCTGACCAGCGATCCGCTGAAGCGCGACAGCATCACGGTCAACATCCTGCCGCCAGCGGTGACGCAGGCCTTCGCGCTGCCGGAAAAGGGCTTCGGCTCGGCCCCCTCGCCGGTCGACAATGGGCGGATCGTGTTTCAGGTCGATAAGGTCACGCCCGCCGAGCCGCTCAGCGCGGCGGAAGCCGACATGCTCAGGCGGCGGCTCAGTCTGCTCATCAGCGAGGATGCGATCGCCGAATATTTCGGAGCGCTGGAAAACCGGTATGGGGTTTATGTCAACCAGCAAGCTCTGGCCAGGCTGATCGGCAGCGAAGACCCATGAGCTCTGCCAAGGCTTCGGTAACGCCCTTCGCGCCGCAAGGCGCAGGCCATCCAATCGAGCCGGACTTTACTAGCTTCGCCCGACGCTATGACGAGGGCTTGCCGCAAGTCGCGTGGACACGGCTCGTCGCCGATCTCGAGACACCGGTCTCGGCGATGCTGAAACTCGCCCATGAGCGGCCGAACAGCTTTCTGCTGGAATCGGTCGAGGGCGGCGCCACGCGCGGGCGCTATTCGATCATCGGCTGCGAACCCGATCTGATCTGGCGCGCCGACGGCGACAAGGCTGAGGTCAACCGGGCGCCGCAGGCCGATCTCGAAGCGTTTGCGCCCTCGCCGCTGCCCACACTGACCTCGCTTAGGGCATTGCTTGCCGAATCGGCGATCGACCTGCCGCCGGAGCTGCCGCCGATGGCCGCAGGCATCTTCGGCTATATGGGCTACGACACGGTGCGCCTGATCGAGGATTTGCCCGGCGAGAAGCCGGACACGCTCGGGCTTCCGGATTCGATTTTGGTGCGGCCCACCCTGATCGTGATCTTCGACAGCGTGAAAGACGAAATGACGGTGGTAACCCCGGTGCGGCCGGCGCCGGGGGTGAGCGCCAAGGCAGCCTATGCGCGGGCGGCCGACCGGCTGAACCTGGCGCTGGAGCGGCTGGAGCAGCCTTTGCCGCATGCGAGCGATCCTGACCTGACGATGCCCCATCCGGAGCCCCGGGCGGTGACTGCGCCCGAGGCCTATATGGCCAAGGTCGCGCACGCCAAGGACTACATCGCCGCCGGCGACATTTTTCAGGTGGTGCTGAGCCAGCGCTTCGAGGCGCCGTTCACATTGCCCTCCTTCGCGCTCTACCGCGCGCTGCGGCGGATCAATCCGTCGCCCTATCTCTATTATCTCCATTTCGGCGGCTTCGCCGTGGTGGGATCGAGCCCGGAGATTCTGGTCAGGGTGCGCGAGGGCAAGGTGACGATTAGGCCGATCGCCGGCACGCGGCCGCGCGGCGCCAGTCCAGAGCAAGACAAGGCGCTTGCCGCGGAACTGCTGGCGGACGCCAAGGAGCGCGCCGAGCATCTGATGCTGCTCGATCTCGGCCGCAACGATGCCGGCCGCGTCGCGGAGGTCGGCAGCGTGCGCGTGACCGACTCCTTCTTCCTCGAATATTACAGCCAGGTGATGCATATCGTTTCGAATGTCGAGGGGACGCTCTCCGCCGAGTTCGATGCGGTCGATGCGCTGATGGCCGGATTTCCGGCAGGCACGGTGTCCGGCGCGCCGAAAGTGCGCGCCATGGAGATCATCGACGAATTGGAAGACGAGGCGCGCGGACCTTATGCGGGTTGCGTCGGCTATTTCTCCGCCGGGGGCGAGATGGACAGCTGTATCGTGCTGAGAACCTCGGTGGTGAAGGACGGCACCATGTATGTGCGCGCCGGCGCGGGCATCGTCGCCGACTCGGTGCCCGAGCGCGAGCAGGCCGAGTGCGTCAGCAAGGCGCGCGCCCTGTTCAAGGCTGCGGACGAGGCGGTGCGTTTCGCCGCCCGGGCCAAGCGCGGTCAGTGAGCGGCGGCAGGGTATCCATGCTCACCTTGTCCCTCCTCCGTCACGCCAAATCGAGCTGGAGCAATCCCGGGCTGCCGGACCGGGACCGGCCCCTCGCCGGGAGGGGCCTGACGGACGCGCCGCTTATGGGCCAGGCGATGGCCGAGCGCGGCATCGATCCCGATTTGGTGCTCTGCTCTTCGGCGCGGCGCACCCGCGATACGCTCGACTTGGTGCTGCCTGAACTCAGGGTGGAACCCCAGGTGACCTACGAAGACGCGCTCTATCATGCGAGCCCGGAGACGATGCTGGAGATGCTGCGCGCCGTTCGACCGGGGATGAATCGCGTGTTGCTGGTCGGGCACAATCCGGAGATCCATGCTTTCGCCCTCGATCTGATCGGATCGGGGCCGAAGCATCTCCGCGAGCAGTTAATGACCAAATACCCAACCGCGGGGCTGACCGTGATCAATTTCGCTGCCGGGCTGTGGGAGAGCGTCAGCGTGAATAGCGGCACTTTGAAGCTGTTTCTGGTGCCGCGGCACCTGAAAAGCTAGCGGCGCGAAGCTTGACGCGCCGTGCGGCACGAGCGTAACACCACCCCATGCTGACGCTTATCGATAACTACGACAGCTTCACCTACAACCTCGTCCATTTTCTCGGCGAATTGGGCGCGGCCACGCGCGTCTACCGGAACGACAAGACCACCGTCGAGGAGGTGTTGGCGGAGGCTCCGGAGGCGATCGTGCTGTCGCCTGGACCCTGCGACCCCGACCGCGCCGGCATCTGCCTCGAACTGATCGCCCGCGCCGGGCCGGTGGTGCCGATCCTCGGCGTCTGCCTCGGCCATCAGGCCATCGGCCAGGTTTACGGCGGCCGGGTGGTCCGGGCGCCGACCCTGATGCATGGCAAGCTCTCCAAGGTGCATCACACCGGCAAGGGCCTATTCGTCGGCCTGCCGCAGGATTTCTCCGCCACGCGCTACCATTCGCTGGTGGTCGAGCGGGAAAGCCTGCCCGCCGAGCTCGAGATCACCGCCGAGACCGCGGACGGCGTGATCATGGGGCTTCAGCACAAGCGATATCCCGTGCATGGCGTGCAGTTCCATCCCGAGAGCATCGCCTCGGAGCATGGCCACCAACTGCTCGAGAATTTCCTCGACGTCGCCCGCGTCGAACGGCGCGCCCGGGGTTCGGCGCAGCGAGAAACGGCACGTGCCCTCTAATCCTGCCGTCGCGGGCAGCGCAACGCTCGCCGATCTGCGCCCGGCGCTGCGCAAGGTGGCGGCGGGAGAGGCCCTGACCGAGACGGAAGCGGCGAATGCCTTCGAGCTGATCATGTCTGGCAGCGCCACTGAGGGCCAGATCGGCGCGTTGCTGATGGGCATGCGCGTGCGCGGCGAGACAGTGGACGAGATTACCGGGGCCGCCCGCGTCATGCGCGCCAAGGCCCTGAAGGTTCGCGTGCCGCAGGGCGCCATCGATACTTGCGGCACCGGCGGCGACGCCAAGGGCACGCACAACATTTCCACTTGCGCCGCCTTCGTGGTCGCGGGTGCGGGCGTGCCGGTGGCGAAGCACGGCAACCGGTCGATCTCCTCCCGCTCGGGCTCGGCCGATGTGCTCGCCGCGCTCGGGGTCAATATCGAATGCCCACCCGAGACGGTCACTCATTGCCTGGAGCAATGCGGGCTCGGCTTCATGTTCGCGCCTGCGCATCACGCCGCCATGCGCCATGTCGGCAAGGTGAGGACCGAACTCGGCACGCGCACGATCTTCAATCTGCTCGGTCCGCTCGCCAATCCGGCCGGCGCGGACTACCAGATCGTCGGCGTGTTCGCCGAACAATGGGTCGAGCCGCTCGCGCATGTACTGGGAAGGCTTGGAGTCAAGCGCGCCTGGGTGGTGCACGGATCGGACGGGCTCGACGAACTGACGACGACCGGGATCAGCCATGTGGCGGTGCTCGACGCGGGCCGGATCGAGACCTTCAAGGTCTCCCCGAAAACTGCTGGCCTGCCCGAGGCGAAGCCCGCGGACCTAATTGGCGGCGACGCCACGGAAAACGCGGCTCACATCCGCGCCGTGCTCGGCGGAAACCAGGGCCCGCTCCGCGACATCGTCCTGCTGAATGCCGGGGCGGCGCTGCTGGTCGCCGGCAAGGCTAAGACCTTGCGCGAAGGCGTGGCGCTGGCCGCGGCGTCGATCGATAGCGGCAGGGCCAACGCTGTGCTCGAAGCCCTAGCTAAGCTCAGCCATGATAGAGTCTGAGCCATGGCCCAGGTGCTCGACACGATCCTCGCCTACAAGCGCAAAGAGGTAGCAGCCGCCAAGGCGGCGGTGGACGAAGCGGAGCTTCGCGCCCGGGCCGAGGCGCAATCGCCCGTCCGCTCCTTCGCCGGCGCGCTCAATGCGCCGATTGCGCGCGGCGCATTCGCGCTGATCGCCGAGATCAAGAAGGCGAGCCCGTCGAAGGGGCTGATCCGCGCCGATTTCGATCCGCCGGCCCTAGCCCAAGCCTATGAGGCGGGCGGCGCGGCGTGTCTGTCGATTCTGACCGATACGCCTTCGTTCCAAGGCCGCCCCGAATATCTGACCGAGGCACGCGCGGCGACCGCCCTTCCCGCGCTCCGCAAGGACTTTATGATCGATCCCTACCAGGTGCTGGAGGCTCGCGCGCTGGGTGCCGACTGCATTCTGATCATCATGGCCGCGGTCGACGACGCGACGGCCCGTGCCCTGAGCGAGGCCGCCAGCGCGCTCGGCATGGACGTACTGGCCGAAGTGCATGACGCGGCGGAACTCGACCGGGCGCTCGAACTCGATACCAGGCTGATCGGCATCAACAACCGCGATCTCAAAACTTTCGACACGACACTGGCGACCACCGAGCTTCTGGCACCGCGCGTGCCACCGGACCGCATCGTCATCGCCGAAAGCGGCGTCTTCACCCATGCCGATCTGGAGCGCCTTGCCGGCGCGGGCGTTCGCGCCTTCCTGGTCGGCGAAAGCCTGATGCGGCAGGAAGACGTGGTGGCAGCGACGCGCGCGCTGCTCACCGGGGCTTCGGCGAGAGTTGAGGCGGCGCAATGACCGCGCGGCTCAGCCACCTCGACGACAAGGGCGAGGCGCGCATGGTCGATGTCTCGGCCAAGGAGGTCACCGCGCGGACGGCGCGTGCCGAAGGCTTCGTGTCGATGGCGCCGGAAACGCTCGATCTGATCCTGTCGGGCAATGCGCCCAAGGGCGATGTGCTGGCGGCGGCACGCATCGCCGGGATCATGGCCGCCAAGCGGACGCATGAGCTGATCCCGCTCTGCCACCCCCTTTCCTTGACCGAAGTCACGGTCGCGTTCGAGCCGTCGCGCGACCCGCCCGGTATCCGCGTCGAGGCGGCGGCCAAGGTCGATGGCAAGACGGGCGTCGAAATGGAGGCCCTGACGGCGGTCGCCGTCGCCTGCCTCACCATCTACGACATGGCGAAGGCGGTGGACCGGGCGATGTCGTTCTCCGGCATCCGCCTCGTGGAAAAGACCGGCGGCCGCTCCGGTCCCTTCACACGCTGATGGCTCTCCTTTCCGTCGCCGAAGCACTCGCCCGGGTGACGCAAGGCTTGGCGCCGCTCGAGCGGGAGTTGGTGGCGCTGGAGAATGCGGCGGGCCGCGTGCTCGCGGAAGATTTGGCGGCGACGCTCACCCAGCCGCCGTTCGATGCTTCGGCCATGGACGGCTATGCCGTGCGCGCCGAAGATATCGCCGGTCTCCCGGCCGAGCTGAAGCTGATCGGCGCCTCGCTCGCGGGCGAAGCCTTCAAAGGCCGTGTTGGCCGGGGGGAAGCGGTACGCATCTTCACCGGCGCGCCGGTACCCGAAGGCGCCGACACGATCGTCATTCAAGAGGAGGCGGAGGAACGCTCGGGGTTCGTCACCGTCAAAGCCGTTGCCCCGGCCGGCCTGCACATCCGGCCGCGCGGGCAAGATTTTAAACAGGGCGAAGTCCTGTTGAGCGCCGGGACGCGGCTCGGGCCACGCGCGCTGCTGCTCGCCGCGGCGATGAACCATGCCGAGCTTCCGGTCCGCCGCAGGCCCAAGGTGGCGATCCTCGCCACCGGAGACGAGGTCGTGCCGCCGGGATCGGGACCCCGCCCCGACCAGATCGTCTCCTCGATTCCGAGCGGATTGTCGGCGCTGATCGCGCGGATTGGCGGCGAGCCGATGCCGCTTGGCATCGCCAAGGACAGGACCGAAAGCATCGTCACCCTCGCCCAGGCGGGCAGCTCGGCCGAGATCCTGCTCACCATCGGCGGCGCTTCGGTGGGCGAGCGCGACCTTGTGGCGAGTGCGCTCAAGCAGCAAGGGCTCGAAGTCGATTTTTGGAAGATCGCGATGCGGCCGGGCAAGCCGATGCTGTTCGGCCGGCTCGGGCAGCAGCGCGTGCTGGGCTTGCCGGGCAATCCGGTCTCGGCGATGATCTGTGCGCAAATCTTCCTCAAGCCGATGCTGGAAAAGCTGTTGGGGCTCACCCCAGCGCGCGGGCCGGAGCCTGAGGCGGTGCTCGGCGAGCCGCTCGAGGCAAATGGCGAACGCGAGCACTATCTGCGCGCGGTCTCGGCGTGGGGCGCGGACGGAACCCGCATTGTGTTCCCCCTGCCCTCCCAGGACTCCTCGCTGGTGGCCGCTCTGGCCAAGTCCGACTGCCTGATCGTGCGGCCGCCGCACGCGCCCGCTTTGGGCCAGGGCGAGCGGGTCAAGGTGATTCTGCTCGACCCGGATTAAGGCCCCGGAAACCCGAATCATTCGAGGAAAGGCCTGAGCGACGGCGCTACTGCATTTGGTGGCATTGCCCCTTGCGGAACACAAACAGAACAGATAAACTGTTCATGATTTGTACAGGCGGGTCCGGCAAACGTTAAAGCGTCGAACAAAGGGCTAACCGCTCGAAGGGGACCAGATGCTCACATCGAAGCAAAAAGACCTTCTCATGTTCATCCATGAGCGGTTGAAAGAGACCGGCGTGCCGCCCTCCTTCGACGAGATGAAGAAGGCGCTCGACCTCAAGTCCAAGTCCGGTATCCACAGGTTGATCACAGCGTTGGAGGAGCGCGGCTTCGTACGCCGCCTGCCGCATCGCGCCCGGGCCATGGAGATACTGCGGCTGCCGGAGTCGGTGCCGCAAGGGCTCGCCGCGCGGTCCCGCGGCTTCTCGCCCAGCGTGATCGAGGGAAGTCTCGGCCGCGTGCCGCAAGTGGCGGAGGGCGAGAGCCTGCCGCAGACCGTGGCCGTGCCGGTGATGGGCCGAATCGCCGCCGGCGTGCCCGTCGAGGCGATCCAAACCCGGCTCTCGACCATTGAAGTGCCGCCGGAACTGCTCTCCAAGGGGGAGCATTACGCGCTCGAGGTGAAGGGCGATTCCATGATCGACGCCGGCATTCTCGAAGGCGATACGATCATCGTCCGCAAGTGCGAGGACGCCAGTAACGGCGACATCGTCGTGGCGCTGGTCGACGAGGAGGAGGCGACGCTGAAGCGCTTGCGGCGGCGCGGCGACTCCATCGCGCTCGAAGCGGCCAATCCCTCCTATGAGACGCGCATCTTCGGCCCCGACCGCGTGCGGGTGCAGGGCCGGCTGGTGGGCCTGATCCGGCGCTACTAGCCTCTCGCTTTACTCCACGGGATTTCCGTCGAAGCGGTCGAAAGGCTGCACGGCTTGCTGCGCCGCGGCCGCTATGCCGGGCTTAGAATGCGGTGCCCAGGGCCGCCGTCCCCGCTTGGCGGCGACGGTTTCGGTCCGGATGGAGAGTCCCTCGATATAGAGCGCATGCGCGCCATGTGCTCGGAGCGCGCTCCGGTCGACGATCACGTGCGCCGCACGGCATTTTCTGCCCACGGTGAACGGCGCGATGACGATGTCGGCCACACGACAATCCTCGTCGAGCGCGCCGGGATGGCGGATCAGGGCCACGGTCTTGCCTTTGACCTTGCCGATACAGCCGAGACTGTCGCAGCGGAATCCGCCCTCGTCGCTCGCCGCGGCGATATCGCGACCGTCGCCGTCGGCAAGCAGCCAGTTGTCCGCGCTGTAGCTCGCCGCCGTGGCCGGCGGAAAGACCAGATTGCCGCTCTCCGAGCGGAGCGCGGCGGTACTCCCCGCTCGCTCGATCAAAATGTCGGGGCGCTCGGCTTGCGGCGCGAGCGCGAGCCCGGTCGCCGCGATCACGAGGCCAAGCGCGCGCAGGCGTGGTTGCCAGAGGCAAATCCAAACCATGCCCAGCACTATCAGGATTAGCGCCGTTCCCGAAATTTGCGGCAGAATCGAAACGGCGCCGGGCCAGGAGGCGACCTCTCTGCAGGTGGCGACCATGACATCGATGCCGAGCCCCATGGCTTTGCAGCGGCCACGCTTCCAGGCCGAACGGCATGGCAAGCAGGCTCAACAGTGCCATCGGCATGATCAGGAGGCTCACCAGGGGCGCGGCGACGAGATTGGCGAATAGGCCGTAATGGGTCATGCGGTGGAAATGGTAGAGCGCGAACGGCGCGATCGCCGTGCCGGCCACGAGCGTGGTAATGCCGGTCCCGGCCATCACGGCGCTGCCTCGGCGCAGGGTGCGGAACAGGGGGCTGACGTCACGCGCCCCCCCCCGAGTTTCTGGCCGACAACCACTCATAGACCGCGACGAGTGCGATCACCGCCGCGAAGGACATCTCGAAGCTCGGGTCGAACAGAGATTCCGGGGCGACGAGCAGAATGATGAGCGCGGCGAGCGCGACATTGCGCATGGTGATGGCAGGCCGGTCGAC
>JAWOJH010000068.1:0-7618 GCA_046481725.1 Methyloceanibacter sp.
ACCCCGGCAAGACGGAGCTCAGGTTCCGAGATCCGAACGGTATACGCTCGCTGATTATCGGTGCGCTGCGCGAGGCGCTCGGCGCCGCCGGCCATCGCGCCACCGCCGCGCTGTCGCAAGCGGCGCTTCAGCGCATGACGCCCAAACCCGCACGCCAAGGCTGGTTGCCGAGCCGAAGTCCAAGCGCCTTCGGCTTCGCCGAGCGCGCCCAGGCGCCGCTTGATGGCCTGGCCCAGCCGAGCGCGGACATGCGAGCGGGCGCCATAGAGGCCGAGGCGGAGACCAGCTTCCCGCTCGGCGCCGCGCGCGCGCAGATCAACGACACGTTCATCATCGCCGAGACTGACGACTCGCTCGTGGTTGTCGACCAGCACGCAGCCCATGAGCGGCTGGTCTATGAGCGGTTGAAGCGGTCCTTTGCCAATGGCGGGATTTCACGCCAGCTTCTGCTGATCCCCGAAGTCGTGGAGCTCGATGACGCGGCCGCCGCGAGCCTTTGTACCGCAAGTGCCGAGCTCGAGCGGCTCGGCCTGGCGGTCGAGCCCTTTGGCGCCGCCGCCGTCCTGGTGCGCGAAGTGCCGTCGCTGCTCGGGACCTGCGACGTCAAGGGCCTGCTCAAGGACCTGGCCGGCGAACTCGCCGAGGCCGAGGACGGCGCGACCGCCGGACTGCTGGCCGAGCGGCTCGATCATGTGCTCTCGACCATGGCCTGTCACGGCAGCGTCAGGGCAGGGCGCAGGCTGAACCCGCAAGAGATGAACGCGCTGCTGCGCGACATGGAGCAGACCCCGTTCAGCGGCCAATGCAATCACGGCCGCCCGACCTATATCGAGCTGAAGCTCGCCGATATCGAGAAGTTGTTTTCCCGGCGCTGATCGGGAAGGGCTACCTTCTCGCTGTCCAAATGCTGGGTGACGCAGGCCGCTAGCTCGCCGATGGCCGCCTTGGTGCCGGTCAGCTTGAAGCTGAACTTCGCCTCCTTGGCAACGATGGTGAGCACCGTGCCCTCCCGCAGCGCTTCGATCACCGGGTCGGAATCCGCTAGCGGGATGAGGATGCCGTGCACGTCGATCACCTTGGCGATTGCCGGGAGCGGATCGTGCTGATCCACCACGAGCGCCACCGGCTCGGAGGTGCCGGGCTTGAAGTCGCGCGTCTCGTCGGCGAGCACGAGGCCCCAATCATGGTGCTTGGTAATGATGAATGCGATCAGCACGCCGCTCTCGGCCTGTGCGGTCATGGTGCAGTTGGAGAACTTGCCGTCGGCGTCGTAATGAGCCTCGCCCTGCCACACTCCCGAAATGAATGCGGCATTGTCCCAGGCCACTATTAGCTGGGTCGACACGAGCAGCGGCAGGACGAGCGAGGCTCTCAAGGTCATTTCGGGGTCCTGGGCGCGTTCCGACCGATCGAGCATAACCCGAAGTCGTCCCGGTTAAGGGGAAATTCCCTTCAGGACCCGAACTTTGCCAGCGCGATGGCGGTGTCGCCATAGCGCCGCCGGTCGATTTCCGCGAAGGTCGGAGGCCAGGCGATCTCGGCATCCACCCGCTCCTCCAACACCGCGATCGCGCCTGGGTTCAGCCACCCGCCTTCGGCCGCGGCGGCAAGCGCCCGCTCGCCCAGTCCCTTGCCGTAGGGCGGATCGCAGAAAATCAGATCGAAGCTTTGCATGGTCCCTGCCGGGCCGAGCCTCGTCGCGTCGCGCCGCCAGATCTTGGTCGCTCCAGTCAGTCCCAGAGCCTCGACATTGCGGCGAATGGCGGCGCGCGCCTCCGCGCTCTCTTCGATGAACAGACAGAAACGCGCCCCGCGCGACAACGCCTCCAGGCCGAGCGCGCCGGAACCGGCAAACAGGTCGAGCACCCGCGCGTCTTCGAAATTCGCCTTCGGCGCGCCATGTTCGAGCACATTGAACAACGCTTGGCGCACTTTGTCCGAGGTCGGGCGCGTGGCGAGCCCCTTGGGCGCCTCGATCTGCGCGCCTCTGAATTTGCCGGCTACGATCCGCATTGTCTCATCTGCGGCGGCCGCGGCGTGCGCGGGCCGCGTCGAACAGGCCGAACTGCTCCGCAAGCGTTCGGCCGAGTTGATCGGCAAGCACCTTCGGCTTGATTTCCTCGACTTCGCGTTCGCCAAGCTCGCCGAGCGCGAATGGCCCGAACGAGACACGGATCAGCCGATTGACCGTGAGCCCAAGATGTTCGGCGATTCGCTTCACTTCGCGGTTCTTGCCCTCGCGCAAAGCGATGGTGAGCCATAGATTGGCGCCCTGTTCGCGGTCGACGCGCGCCTCGATCGGTCCGTAGCGCACGCCGTCGATGGTGACGCCCTGGCGCAAAGCTTCGAGCGCCTTCTGGCTGACCCGGCCATGCGCCCGCACGCGATAGCGCCTGAGCCAGCCGGTGCTGGGCAGCTCGAGATGCCGCGCAAGCTCTCCGTCAGTGGTCAGCAGCAACAGCCCCTCGGTATTGATGTCGAGCCGCCCCACCGAGACCACGCGCGGCAAATCCGACGGTAATGCCTGGAACACCGTCTTGCGCCCTTGCGGGTCCTTGTGGCTGGTCACGAGCCCGCGCGGCTTGTGATAGCGCCACAGCCGCGCGGACGACGCCGCGGGAAGAGGCTCACCGTCGACGCTGATCTGGTCGCCAGGCTTGACCACATAGGCCGGGGTGGCCAGCACCTTGCCGTTGACAACGACACGGCCCGCCTGGATCCAGGCTTCCGCGTCGCGCCGCGAGCAAAGCCCGGCATGGGCGATCGCCTTGGCGATGCGCATGGAGGCGGGGCCATCCTGGGGCGCTTTCACCGTGCCGCCGCGCGGGGCTTGACCCCGGCTGCCTCCGGCCCTCACTTTGCCGCTCATGCTGGCGAAGCTTGCAGATGAAGCCTTGAGTGGCAAGGCCGCGCGGCCCATGGACTTGGCGATTGCCGAGGCGGAACGCGCCCGCGCCCGCGGCGAGGTGCCGATCGGTGCGGTGATCGTTTCCGCCAAGGGAGAAATTCTCGCGCGCGCCGGCAATCGAACCTTAGAGCTGCACGACCCAACCGCCCATGCCGAGATGCTGGCGATTCGCGCGGCTTGCGCCAAGCTCGGCAACGAGCGGCTGGTGAACTGCGATCTCTATGTAACGCTCGAGCCCTGCGCCATGTGCGCCGCGGCGATCTCTTTCGCCCGCATCCGCCGGCTCTATTTCGGCGCCGCCGACCCGAAAGGCGGGGCCGTGGAGCACGGCCCGCGCTTCTTTACGCAAGCGACCTGCCATCATGCGCCGGAGGCGATCGGCGGGGTCGGCGAGGCCCGCGCCGCGGCTTTGCTCAAGGATTTTTTTGCCGAGCGGCGCTGAGCCGACTAATCGGAACGCTTCGGTCCCCAGCCGGGCCGTGGCCCGTAAGGCGCCATGCTCGGCGGCCATTCGATATTCTGTGGATAAAGACTGCGGTTGAGCGCCTGCGTTCCGTAGTCGCCTTTGGAATAGGGCACGAAGCCGAAATAGAAGCTGTAACCGCCCGGCCGTCCCGGATTGTAGTAATAAGGGTAGATCGGGGGCCGGCCGCGCCGGTAGATCTTCACCAGCGTCAGCTGCGAGGCCGGACCGGCAAGACCTTGCATCAGGGGCGGCGTGGCATGCGCAGGCGCGCTTCCCGCCACGAGAATGAGGCCGAGCCCCGCCGCGCTTGCTATCAGCCCAAAGGCCATTTTGCCAAAAGAGGCGAATCGCTGCCGCATTTTGCGTCTCCTGCCTGTTCACGAAAGAGCTTAGAGAGGCGGCGCGCATCCTGCAATGTGTCGGAATGGACAATTGGCTGTTCGCGCTGCAACTCGGCGTCGTGGTGACGGTGGTCGTTTTGATCGCCGGCTGGACCGTCAGCTATGCCTTGCGCGCCGCGCGCGCTGGGGCGCCGCCCGCGATCCGCGCCTCGTTTCGGGAATTGCAGAAAGGCTGGTATCAGCTGCAGATTGCCGTGGCTAATCGCGCGCCTTACGGCGTGATCGTCGACGAATTGCGGCGGGTCCGGCCGCGCAGCGCGCGTCTGCTCGCGCCGATCAAGCAGGTTTCAACCCGCAAGGGCGAGTTTCAGGTCTGGTCGCACCCTTCGACCGACAAGGCGACGCCAAGCATACCGCTCGACCTTGCGTTGGGTCCGCATGAGGCCCATTCCGGCACGGTAGCTCGTGCCGCCGGCGGGCAGGTGACGGCGTGGCTCTTTTTGCCGGAGGACAGCGACCCTGCCGGCGTCACGTTGGAGCTGGCGGTGCTCGACGGGGCAGGGCATCTCCGCCGCCACCGGTTCGACGCAACTCGCGTGGCCGCGCGCCCGGCTAAAACTGGAAATAGATGAAGCTCAACGGGGCGCCTTCGCCGACTTCGAGCACGCAGATCACCGCAAGCAGAGCGACCGCCAGCGCCGCGGGCAGGCTCGGCCTGAGCCGCATGGCGAACTCGTAAGTCGGCACTTTGAACAGCGCGATGGCGCCGGCAATGGCGATCGGCACCAGGGCGCTCACCGGCCATAGTGCTCCGAGCCCGGCCTGTCCGGTCAGCCCCGCGAACATATGCCCGGCAGTGGTGAGGTCGGGCGAACGGAACAGCACGAACAGCAGCACCACGAAGCCGATCGTGATCGTCCAGGCAACGATCGAAGGGAGCGGACGCCCATAGGCTTGCCAGAACCGGCAGATCAGCAATCCCAGCCCATGACCTAACCCCCACAGCACGAAGGTCCAGCCGGCGCCGTGCCACAGCCCGCAGAGTCCCATGGTGACGAGCGTGGCCCAGATATAGACCGGCACGCCCTCGCGGCTGCCGCCGAGCGGAATATAGACATAGTCGCGCAGCCAGCGGGACAGCGTGATGTGCCAGCGGCGCCAGAAGTCGCGCAGATCCTGGGCGCGGTACGGCACATTGAAGTTCACCGGCAGCATCAGTCCGCACATCAACCCGATTCCCATCGCCATGTTCGAATAGGCGACGAAATCGAAAAAGATTTGCAGCGAGAAGGCGAGCGCGCCGGCGCCCGCTTGCGAGGCGGTCGGCACGGCAAGCGCAGCATCGGCGAAGATCGGGTCGGCGACGACCGCCAGCCGGTCGGCGATGAAGAATTTCTCGACGAAGCCGATCAGGAACAGCACCAGGCCGCGGCCGATTCGCTCATAGAGGCCGGTGCGGAACGGGTCATAGGAAAACTGGGGGATGATCTCGTTGTGCCGCATGATCGGGCCGGCGATCAGATGCGGGAACAGCACGATGAACAGGCCGAACACGCGGATATTGTAGCGCGGCGCCGTGCCGCGCAGCCGGTCGACCAGATAGGAGATCAGCTCGAACGTGTAGAAGCTGATGCCGATCGGCAGAATGAGCGAGGCTTTGGCGAATTCGCGCCCCGTGACCTGTTCGAGGATGTTGGCGCCGAAATCGAAATATTTGAACAGGCCGAGCACCGCGAGATTGGCGACGATGGTGATGTAAAGCAGCCAGCGCCAGTCCTTCCGGATCGCCAGTTCGACCAAGAGCCAGGTCATTGCGGTCTGGCCGACGAGCAGCGGCACGAAGCGCACGTCCCACCAGCCATAGAAGAACAGGGAGGCGGCGATCAGCCACCATTCGCGCGCGGCCTGATGCCGGCCGAGCGCGTAGAAAATTCCGACGGCGACGGGCAGGAAAAGGAGAACGAACTCCTGACTGTGAAACAGCATCGGCTACGCAAGACCCGTTTGACTGGTTCGCCGCGTGTCGTATTGCGTTCCGCGCCTCAAGGTGCGACCGACAAGACTTCGTCGGGGCGCGGTCCCGCCACATAGCGCCACTCGCCTTGCGGGTCATCCTTACCGGTCTGGAGCGCGCGCCCGATATTGGCCACGACCCGGTCGGCGACCGGCAACCGGTAATGCAGCCGGTCCCACCAATTCGCGTCATTCGCGGTGATCTCGGAGCGGATGTTGAAATCGATGAAGGGCACGTTGTGGCTCCGGGCGATCGACGCGATGCGCGCCTTGCATTCCTCCCTGCGCGCTGCCTTGAGCGACCCGCGCCGGGGATGCGCGGCGATATGGGCCGGCGCATAGACGAACACCACGCGGCCGTCGAATCGCGCCGTGATCTCGTCCAACCAGGCGAGCGCCGGAAATTCCCAGCTCTGCCGTTCCTCGGTGGTTGACGGATGGGCCGGCTCGCTCTCCTCCTCGAAAAAGCCGTGGTCGCCCTTCTCCCAGAGATATTTTCTGACTTTCACCGGGTCGTAGGAACTCTCGGGCGGCGTGAACACCTCGTAGCCGTCGACATAGCGCGCCTCTTTCAGGCCAAGAACCTGCGCCAGCCGGCGCCCGCCGATCTCGATGGTCTTGGTGTTCAGCATGTAGGGCAGGTCATTCAGCTGGTCGCGGTCATACATCCATTCGGGAAAAGTGCGGAAAGTGGTGCGCCGCTCCATCGCGTCTTCGTCGCACCAGACATGGTCGAGCCCGACCAGCAGCGTTCGCCGGTCCTCGACCTCCTCGATAAAGATATTGGCCAGACGATATTGCTCATAGGCGCGCCCGGCGTTGAAGGCGAGGTTCGCGAACCGCCCGCCGAACACGCCTTCGAGCGCGCGCGGATGCAGCAGGCGCGAATCCGAAGCGCCAATAACGATGGAGTCGTAGCGTTGCGAACGGATCAGCGCCGGATAATGGAATCGCTGATTGGTGTCGCTGACGACATGCTCGCTGAAGAGCAGGCGGGGCAAATTGCCATAGGGGTTCATCAGGAGAATGAACGCGGCGAGCAAGGCGATCGCCCCGGCAAAACCGCCGACGACGGTCCAGACAAAAACACGCCAGGAATGCATCGCGCTTCATTCCCCCCGTGGCGATTGGCCTCAAGACTTTGCCCGGGAACCCCGGCCAGTGCAAGGCGCTGAGAACTCGCGCAATTCGGCCTTTTCTAGAGTTCTCGGGCGATGGCGCGCCAGCCAATGTCGTGGCGGCAGAATCCCTCCGGCCAGTCGATTTGGTCGATCGCCGCGTAGGCGCGCGATTTGGCCTCGGCGATGCTGCCGCCGCGCGCGGTGACGCCAAGCACGCGCCCACCGTCGGCGAGGATACGCTCGCCCTCGCGCCGGGTGCCGGCATGGAAAATCGCCACGTTCGGATCGGCGCCGGCCGCGGCAAGGCCCTTAATCTCCGAGCCTTTCGCGTAAGTGCCGGGATAGCCCTTCGCCGCCATCACGACGCAGAGCGCCGGCTCCTCGTGCCAGTCGAGCGAGACGCCGCTCAGGCTGCCTCCGGCCACGGCGAGCAGCGCCGGCAGCAGGTCCGAGCTGAGACGCAGCATCAAGACCTGCGCCTCCGGATCGCCGAAGCGCACATTATATTCGATGAGCTTCGCCGCTCCGTCCTTGATTATCAGCCCGGCATAGAGCACGCCTTTGAACGGTGTGCCGCGCAGGCGCATGGCGCGCACGGTCGGCCCGACGATCATCTCCATGACTTGGGCGCAGAGTTCCGGACTCATGACCGGCGCCGGCGAATAGGCGCCCATGCCGCCGGTATTCGGACCCTGGTCGCCGTCGAAGGCGCGCTTGTGATCTTGCGCCGTGGCAAGCGGCAGCGCGGTCTCGCCATCCACCAGGGCGA
>JAWOJH010000177.1:0-15644 GCA_046481725.1 Methyloceanibacter sp.
GGCGAGGCGATTCAGTCGCTGTCGATGGAAGGGCGCATGACCGTCTGCAACATGTCGATCGAAGGCGGCGCTCGCGCCGGCCTGATCGCGCCCGACCAGAAAACCTTCGACTATATCAAGGGCCGTCCGCGGGCGCCGAAGGCCGGCGCGTTCGAACTGGCCCAGCGCGATTGGGAGCAACTCTACTCCGACGACGACGCGCATTTCGATCGCATTGTCGGATTGAAGGCGAACGAGCTGCCGCCGATCGTCTCCTGGGGCACCAGCCCCGAGCAGGTAGTCTCGGTGTCCGGCGTCGTGCCGGTACCGTCGGAGATTCCCGACGACACCAAGCGCAAGGCCGCCGAGCGCGCGCTCGACTATATGGGCCTCAAGGGCGGCGAGAAGATCACCGACATCAAGCTCGACCGCGTGTTCATCGGCTCCTGCACCAATGGGCGTATCGAGGATCTCCGCGCGGTGGCGAAGATCGTCGCGGGCCGCAAGATCAATGAAAGCCTCCGCGCCATGATCGTGCCGGGCTCAGGGCTGGTGAAAGCGCAAGCCGAAGCCGAGGGCCTCGACAAGATCTTCAGAGATGCCGGCTTCGAGTGGCGCGAGCCCGGCTGCTCCATGTGCCTCGGCATGAACCCGGATCAGCTCGCGCCGCGCGAGCGTTGCGCCTCGACCTCGAACCGCAATTTCGAGGGGCGTCAGGGCCGGCTCGGCCGCACCCATCTGGTCTCGCCGCAAATGGCGGCAGCCGCAGCGCTGGCCGGCCGCTTCGTCGACATCCGCACGTTCCACTAACCGCGGGGGACCCGCCGCCCCGTCATGCCCGGGCTTAAGCCCGAGCATGACGAGAGAGCCGAACGCGCTACCTCCAGTTGCCGCCTTTGTTGGCATGGTGGCCGTGGCCGTGACCCCTGCCGCGCGAATGGTTGTAGCCGTGCCGGTGAGTGTAGGGGCGCTTGTTCCAATGTTTGTTGTAGCCATAGCTGGAGCCATAGCGCGGATAGGCGAAATAGGCACACCAGCCGTTCCACGGTCCGCAGGCGGGGCGGCACCAATTATTCCAGGGGCCGCAAGCATAGCCCGCCGCGGCGGGCGTGGTGCCGATGGCCGTGCCGGCAAGAAACAGGCCGAGGAAGCCCGTGAGGGCGATCAGACTCTTGCGAAACATGTTGCATTCTCCGTCGCTGATGCTGTCCACATAGCGTGGACAGTTGAGCGCGGACCTTAGTGGCGCCGGGCTGAACCCGGCCTGAGTGCGCAGTTCATGCGCGGTTCAGGCTGGCTTCTGCTTCGCGCGACCGGAGACCGGAAGGGAATGAGCCGGATCGATTGGAACAAACTCGAGGCGCCGAACCTGGCCGAGTTCGAGGAGATCGCCGCGGAAGCCTATCGGCGCCTGCCCGGGCGGTTTCGCACGCTGACCGGCGACCTCGTGATTCGCATCGAGGATTTCGCCACCGACGAGGTGCTGGAGTCCCTCGGCATCCAGTCAGCCTTCGACCTGCTCGGCCTCTATTCCGGCGTCGATCTTTCGCATAAGAGCGTGTTCGACTCCGGCAGCCTGCCCGACATGGTGTTCCTCTACCGGCGTCCGATCCTGGACTATTGGGCCGAGCACGAGGAAACGCTCGGCCAACTGATCACCCATGTGCTGGTGCACGAGATCGGCCACCATTTCGGCCTTTCTGATGCCGACATGGAACGCATCGAGGCCGAAGCCGCGGTGTGACCCCGGGAACAGCAAATGCCGCAGCCGATCGGCGTTCTACGCCGGGCACGACGGCGCGCCGGGTTTTCCCGTTGACGCCCTGGGGCCCCGCCCCCAAACTACCGCCAGCGGGGGGAAGGGGCAGCAGAGGGAAAAATGCGGTTGGCTGCCCGTCTTGCGCTAGGTCTTGCGTTTTGCTTCGCCCTGCTGCCATCCGGCTTTGAGCGGCGCGACGCCCTTGCGCTCGAGCAGGGTAAGCTCGTGGCCCCGGGACGGCTGGTGGTGGCGGGGCGGCGGCTCTCCTGCGGCGCCACAGCGACGTTAATTCGCGACTTTGAGGGTTTCGCCGTCTCCTCGACCGTCATCATGCTCAACATGCAGGCCCTGAAGGAGCTTCCGCGGCCGGTACAATGGCTGATCTATTACCATGAATGCGGACATATTCTTTACGGGCCGAGCGAAAGCGCCGCCGACTGCTATGCTGTCCGGCGCGCCCGCCGCGAAGGCTGGCTGAGCCGGCAGGCGCTCGACGATATCTGTGCGGTGTTCAACATCGCCGGCCACGGCCCCAACCATGCCGACCCCGAGGCCCGCTGCGATCAACTCAGGCACTGCTTCGCCAAAGGCGGGACCACGGCGCGCGGGACCGCCAGGTGAGGCATTTCTCGCAATTGCGCGTATTCGGCCGGAGCTTTAGAGTGCGAATCGACATGCTGTACGGACGGGCAGGTTTGGGGGTCGCGATCGCGGGCGCCTTGGCTATGGCCATTTGGGCGGCCAATCCGCGTGCGGCAAGCGCCCAGGAATGGTCGGGGCGCGAAGGCTCCACCACCTCCGGCCCCACGATCGACCAATATCTAAAGCAGATCGGTCCCGACGGCAAAATCATCGCCCACGGCCAGCTCAAGATCGACGGACGAGCGGTCAATTGCGGCCGGCGCCCGACCGTGTTGAACCCAAATTTCGACAGCTGGGGCGGCGCTTTTCCGGGCTTCGTGATCCTCAACAACAAGAAGATCACCGGCCTCTCAACCCAGGTGAAGCTCTACATCTACAGCCATGAATGCGGGCACCAGTTCGAAGGCGCCGACGAGACCAAGGCCGATCTTTTCGCCATCCGCCGCGGCGTGAAATGGGGCTGGCTCGACGCGCAAGGTATGGAGGATATCTGCACCTTCATCTCGCAACTGAAGGGCGACTCGGTGCATCCGCCAGGCCCCAAGCGTTGCGAGACGATGCGCAAATATTATCGCGAGCTGCTTGACGGCGGCCGGCAGCAGGCCTCGACACCCGCCATCACGCCGAGGCCGCAGACACTTGGCCCCGCGCAATAACGCCGGCCTAGAAGATCCAGGCGATCATCAGCCAGAAGATCACGAAGAAGATCAGAAAGCCGAGAATGGTGAAGGGCAGTTCGCCGAAAATCGCGTCCCCGCCGGACACCACGGCCATCACCAGGATGACCACCAGCGACACGGCGAAAGAGATCAGCGCAGCATCCTTCAGGCCAAGTCCTGGCGCAAACGGGTCCGAGACGCCGAACCCGATCAAATAATAGAAGCCCGCGCCGCCGATAATTATTAGCAGCAGCAGCGCCGCCGCTCCCGCGACCAGCAACCTGAGCGCTTCATTGCGATCGCGCTGGCCGTCGACGTCCGGCATCGTTCAGCTGACCCCGCTCTCTTCACCGCCGCGGGCCTCAAGCCGCTGCGCGCCGCGAATGGCGTCGCGGATCTCGTACGGATCCGGCATGTCCTTCACGGTAAATTCGGGAGCGTCCCCCGTGCTGGCGACCTCGATGGTCCCTACCCCCAAGATGCGGTTGATGAAGCCTTGCGTCACGCGGACTGAGCGGACTTGCCGGAGCGCGATCGTGGTCCGGTCCTTGCTTAGGATGCCGCGCTCGTAGGTGATGTCGTGATCAGTGACCGTGAGCCGCGTCCCCCGGGTCAAAATGTACCAATAGAGCAGGATCAAAATGCCGAGACCGAAGGCGAGAATCAGCAGGACGCAGAGGATGAAGGATAGTGGCCGTGCCCGAAACATCGCCGGATGCGCCTCATAGACGATCTTACCTGGCATGACGGCGCTCCCTCTTACGCGGACCGGAGGGGGACCATAATCCGCGCTCTTGGTCCTGAAAAGCGGAGATATCGGCGGCAACAGCCGACTGGAAACGACAGCCGCTTGGGGTTACATAGCCTCTCGCCGAACGAGGAGAGCATGCAGAAATTCACCACACTTACCGGGATCGCCGCCTATTTGCCGATGATCAATGTCGACACCGACATGATCATTCCTAAGCAATATCTCAAGACCATCAAGCGGACCGGACTGGGCACAGGCCTGTTCGCCGAACTGCGCTACGATGAGGACGGCGCCCCGCTTCCCGACTTCGTGCTGCACAAGCCACCCTACGACCATGCGGCCATCTTGATCACGGGAGAGAATTTCGGCTGTGGCTCGAGCCGCGAGCACGCGCCCTGGGCGCTGCTCGATTTCGGCATCCGCTGCCTGATCGCGCCGAGCTTCGCCGACATCTTCTACAATAATTGCTTCAAGAACGGCATTCTGCCGATCACCTTGCCGCAGGAGGAGATCGACAAGCTGATCGACGACGCTTCGCGCGGTGCCAACGCCGTGCTGACGATCGATCTCGAACGGCAGGAGATCAGGGGCCCCGATGGCGGCAAGATCGCCTTCGACGTCGATCCCTTCCGCAAGCGCTGCCTGATGGAAGGTCTCGACGATATCGGGCTGACCCTGGAAAAGGCGGAGGACATCGAAGCCTTCGAGCGCGAAGCGAAGGCCGCCCGACCCTGGGCCTAGTCGAACGGGATCGACGCCGAACTCTGCTCGATGACCGGCTTGCCGTCCCGCATGACCTTGAGTTCGGCCTGATATTCGCCCTCCGGCCAGCCGCCCGCTGGCACACCGCCTTTACCCGCTTGCAGCAAATATTTCTCCTGGTCTTCGCCGAGCGTCTCGGTGTTGTGCATCAGCCGCGACCCGTTCTTCACCAGCGCGACCTCGACGACGTCGCCTTGCTTCAGGCCTTGCACCAGGGCAAAGGCTATGCCCGGCGAATTGAAGCGGGGCGGCGGCGGAGTCTCGCCGCTCGCGAGCTCCTCCTTCGTCACCTGCCGATCGGCAAGCCCGAGCGCCAGTACCTTCGGCTCCTCGCCCGCAATGGCCCCACAACTCCCGCAAATCAGCACAATGGCAAACAGCGCCCTTGTCAGCATTTCCTACTCCCTTTAGGCAAAGCCGCCAGGACATAGCATGAGGAACCGCGCCAGCCATGGCAACCTATAAGCTGCTTCTGCTCCCGGGGGACGGTATCGGCCCGGAGGTGATGGCCGAGGCCGAGCGTATTGTCGCCTGGGTCAACGCCAGCGGTCTCGCCGTGATCGAGACCGACACCGATCTCGTCGGCGGTTGCGCCTATGACGCGCATGGCGAGGCAATCTCCGACGCCGCCATGGAGCGCGCACGCGCCGCCGACGCGGTGATGCTCGGCGCGGTCGGCGGACCCAAATGGGACGGCGTCGCTTACGATCAGCGCCCCGAGGCCGGGCTGCTGCGGCTCCGCAAAGACCTCGAACTGTTCGCCAATCTCCGCCCCGCGATCTGCTATCCGGCGCTCGCCGACGCCTCCTCGCTCAAGCGCGAGCTGGTCGAAGGCCTGGACATCATCATCGTGCGCGAGCTGACCGGCGGCGTCTATTTCGGCGAGCCCAAGACCATCACCGATCTCGGCAACGGCCAGAAGCGCGCCATCGACACCCAGATCTACGACACCTACGAGATCGAGCGGATCGCCGCGGTGGCCTTCGATCTCGCCCGCGAGCGCAAGCGCCTAGTGCACTCCGCCGAGAAGCGCAACGTCATGAAGACCGGCGTGCTGTGGAACGAGGTGGTCACCAGGGTGCACAAGGAAAGCTACGGCGATGTCACCTTGCAGCATATCCTCGCCGACAATTGCGCCATGCAGCTCGTCCGCGCGCCCAAGCAGTTCGACGTGATCGTTACCGACAATCTGTTCGGCGATATCCTTTCCGACGAAGCCGCGATGGCGACGGGCTCGCTCGGCATGCTGCCGTCTGCCTCGCTCGGCGCGATCGACGCGCGGGGGCGCCGCCGCGCGCTGTACGAGCCGGTGCACGGCTCCGCACCGGACATTGCCGGGAAAGGGCTGGCCAATCCGATCGCCACTATCGCCAGTCTGGCCATGTGCCTGCGCTACTCTTTTTCGCTCGGCGACACAGCGGACAGGATTGAGGCGGCGATCGCCAAGGTGCTCGGCGACGGTTTGCGCACCGCCGATATCAAGCAGGAGGACTGCCGCACCGTCGGTACGCGCGAGATGGGCGAAGCGATCGCCGCCGCCCTCGACCAAGCGGCATGAAAGGAGTGGCCAGCATGAGACGCGCCCTTTTCCCAGCCTTCGTGCTGGGTCTCATTGCTTCGGTGTCCCTGGCCGCTCAGCCAACCGAACCGGATACGGCCGCCGGCGCCTCAGTCCACGGCGAAGCGGCCCCCACCGAGGAAAAACGCGTCTTGACGCCGGAGGAGCTGGCCGAGAAGGAGGCGCGGAAGGCATGCAAGCAGAAGATTTGCGACATCATCGCCACGCGCGACCCCGACGGTGAGGACGTGGCTTGTGACATCGTCAAGACCTGGCGCGAGGAGGACATCGTCAAGATGCTCGGCGGCAGGATCAGCTGGCCCTGGGGCAAGGCCGTCTGCCAGTCCAAGCTCGAGGTCAATCGCCGGCCGCTCGCGCTTGCCATGAGCCAGGACAGCTACGAGATCGTGCTGCCGGCGCAGAAGGTGCATTGCACTCTGTCGCATAAATCGGAGGGCGCGCCGTATGTCGTCGAGATCGTGCTGACGCCGCGCGCCAAATTCGAGAACGGCAAGGCGGTCGAAGCCAAGGCCAATTGGGGCGAGGCCTCGGCCCCGATGCTGGTCTACCCGCTGGTCTATGCCGGCACCGCGCTCGACAATTCCGCCAATGTGCTGGGCGGGGAGATCGTGCGCATGATCAACGAGTTCACCACCAAGAAATGCGCCGAACTGAAGGTCGAAGCGCCGGGTCCGAACGCCGCCCCCTAAGCCAACCCCCGCGAGCTTTACAACCGGCGCCGTTCCCCGTAAATCGGCCGCAAACTCTCCGCCTCATTCGACCGACCTAAGGAGCGGCAAACGCATGGGCTACAAAGTGGCCGTTATCGGCGCGACGGGCAATGTCGGGCGCGAAATGCTCAATATTCTCGCCGAGCGCGAATTTCCCGCCGACGAGGTGTTCGCGCTGGCCTCGCGCCGCTCGATGGGGGTGGAGGTCTCCTTCGGCGACCGGCGCCTCAAGTGCCAGGACCTGGAGCAGTTCGACTTCCGCGGCGTCGATTTCGCCCTGATGTCGGCCGGTTCGAGCGTGTCCAAGGAGTGGAGCCCGAGGATCGGCGCGCAGGGCTGCGTGGTGATCGATAATTCCTCCTGCTGGCGCTACGACCCGGACGTGCCGCTGATCGTGCCGGAGGTCAACGCCGACGCCGTGGTGGGCTTCACGAAGAAGAACATCATCGCCAACCCGAATTGCTCGACCGCCCAGCTCGTCGTGGTGCTTAAGCCGCTGCACGACGCGGCCAAGATCAAGCGCGTGGTGGTGTCGACCTACCAGTCGGTTTCCGGCGCGGGTAAGGAGGCGATGGACGAATTGTGGGACCAGACCAAGGGCATCTTCGTTACCCAGGCGCCCGAGCCCAAGAACTTCACCAAGCAGATCGCCTTCAACGTCATTCCTCATATCGACGTCTTCCTCGACGACGGCTCGACCAAGGAGGAATGGAAGATGATGGCCGAGACCAAGAAGATCCTCGACCCGAAGATCAAGTTAACCGCGACCTGCGTGCGCGTGCCGGTGTTCGTCGGCCATTCGGAGGCCGTCAATGTCGAGTTCGAGGGCCCCATCACCGCCGACGAGGCCCGCAACATCCTCCGCGAGGCGCCGGGACTGCTGGTGGTCGACAAGCGCGAGCCCGGCGGCTATGTGACGCCGGTCGAATGCGTCGGCGACTACGCCACCTATGTCAGCCGTATCCGCGAGGATCAGACGGTCGACAACGGCCTGTCGTTCTGGGTGGTGTCGGACAATCTGCGCAAAGGCGCCGCCCTCAACTCGGTGCAGATCGCCGAAACCATCATCAACCGCAAGCTTTTGGATCGCGCCGCCTGATCCGTCCCGGCGTCAGCGCGGCCGGCGCAGCATCGGCGTAATTGGCGGCGAGTCGGCTACCTGGATGGTGCCGAGAGCTTCAAAGCCGTGCCGCTGATAGAACGGCACATTGCGCGGGCTGGTGGCTTCCAGATAGGCCGGCAGCATCTCCGCGTCGCAGATCGCCAAAGCGTGCCGCAACAGCGCCGAACCATAGCCTTGGCTCTGCCGCGCCGGGTCGGTGCCGATCAGCGGCAAGTACCAGTGCGGTACCTCCGGGTGATAGGCACCCATCGCCTCGATGACCTCGAACACGGCCGGCCGCCGGTCCGGAGCGACCGACCCCTCGATCAGCGCCATGAGTTGTTCTTCGTCCGGACCCACCTCCGGCGGCAGCCATAGCGCCGCTGCTGAGCCGGCGATGTGGTGCGCCGATCCGTGCGCGAAGGCATTGCCGCCGAAGGCCCGCACGAAGCGGGGGAAATTCGCGAAGAACATCCCGGCATCCGCGTACATCCATCTCGCGGCCGGATCGCCGCTGAAAGCCAGCACGACCGTCGCCACGCACCGGTCGATGTCGGCTTGCGTGGCGCGTTCAACCTCCGCCATGTCCATGCGCTCCAACTCTGCGCTGCAGGAAAAATGCTGCAGGAAATCCCAAGGCATCTTGCCGCGCGCTCGCCGCTAAGCTTCGAGAAGAGCCTCGAAGCGCCCGGTCCGCGGATCGAGGCTTAACAACTCTCCGGTGCCGATATCGAAATGCAGGCCATGCAGTTCGAGCAGCCCCTCCTTCTCCCGCTTCTGGATGAACGGGAAGGTGCGGAGATTGGCCAAGGACGAGCGGATCGCCGCAAGCTCGAAAGCCGTTTCGTCGCCATGCGCGAAGATGTCCGCTTCGACCGGCTTGAGATTGTCGAGCAATGTCAGCCAAGCCCCGATGAAGCCCTGCCGCGTGACATTGTCGCGCACCTTTTGCCGGTAGGCATCCACGCCGCCGCAGCGCGAGTGGCCAAGCACGACGAGATTCGGCACCTTCAGCCCTTGCACGGCAAATTCGATCGCCGCGCTGGTGCCGTGATATTTTCCGGCGGGTTCGTACGGCGGCACCAGATTGGCGACGTTGCGAACGATGAACAGCGAACCCGGCTCGGCGTCGAAGATGCTCGACACGTCGACCCGCGCGTCGGCGCAGGCGATCACCATGGCGGTCGGTGACTGCCCCAGTTCGGCAAGTTGAAGATACCGGCCGCGATTCTTGGCATGCACGTCGCGGCGGAAGCGGAAATGGCCCTCCGCCAATGTCTTGGGTAAGCTCAAATTCTTGTCCTCTTCGGTTGCGGCCCCCCGGCCCGATTTCGAGCCGACACTGCCCCCGAGAGCGCCGGAAGATCAAGAGGCCGCAGAGCCGCATTCGGCCCTTGGCGAGAGAATGGCTGATCTCGCATCGGCCACTGGGCTTTTGCCTCGCTATACAGGACAATGCAACGGCCATGTTCGTTCGCCAGATGATCTATTTGGTTGCAATCGCCCGAGAGCGCCATTTCGCCCGGGCGGCGGCCGCCTGCAACGTATCCCAGCCGACTCTCAGCGCCGGTTTGCGCAAGCTGGAGAAAGAACTCGGCATGCCGCTGGTAATCCGGGCGCATCGCTTTCTGGGCCTGACCCCCGAGGGTGAGCGCGTGCTGTCCTGGGCCCGGCAGATCATCGCCGACTATGACAGCCTCAAGCAGGACCTCAGCACCAGCGACGACGCGCTGTTCGGCACTTTGCGGCTTGGCACCATCCCCGCCACGTTGCCTTCGCTGCCGCATTTGATCACCCCGTTTTGCGAGCGGCATCACGGCGTGAACGTGCAGGTGCAGCCCTTGAGTTCGATCGCCATTCAACGCGCGCTTGACGATCTGGAGATCGACGCCGGCATCACCTATCTCGACAACGAGCCGCTGAAGCGCGTCCGTTGCCATCATCTGTATCAAGAGCGATACGTCTTCATTACCCAGGTCGGCCGGGTTGTCAGGCGCAAGGCGATGACCTGGGCCGAGGCGGCGGAGCGGCAGTTCTGCCTGCTCAGCCGCGATATGCAGAATCGACGCATCATCGACCAGATCTTCGAGGGGATTGGCGTAACGCCGCGCGCGCAAATCGAGACCAATTCCTTCGTCTGCATTCTCTCGCATGTGAGGAGCGGTGACTGGTCCAGCATAGTACCGCACACCTATGTGGACAGAGTTGGATACGCCGGGGGCCTGCGGGCTCTGCCGCTGGTAAAGCCCGTTTGTACCCACGCGATCGGCCTCGTGGTGTCGGACCGTGACCCGCTCACCCCCATTGCCAATGCATTGCTCCGCTGTGCGCGCGGCCTCGATCTTGAGCAGACTCTCAAAGCCGGCGCTGTCCACGATGCAGGTGTCGATTGATGCGGACTATCAATCGTTTCGCGCAATCGATTTGATCTTCTTTGGCGCCGGACCGAAGCTCCCTCGCGCCGGAATATCAAGAATTTGCCGTCAGGCAGCAGTCCGGCCTGAGGAAACGCGAGGCAGGGGCGAACAAATTTCTTGCCCCTCTCGTTATTGAATCAAACCGCAGGCGAGCATCATTCTCGTCGCGCGCTGTCGCGCGCGAGCGCGTCGCTTCGCCCGTAGCAACAGGAGCGGCATCATGGCAAAGGTTGTTTGTGTTCTCTACGACGATCCGGTTGACGGCTATCCGCCGAAATACGCCCGCGACGACATTCCCAAGATCACCAAATATCCCGACGGACAGACCGCGCCCACACCCAGCAAGATCGACTTCAAGCCCGGCGAACTCCTCGGCAGCGTCTCGGGCGAGCTTGGCTTGCGCAAATTCCTCGAGGAGGCCGGTCACACCTTGGTCGTAACTTCGAGCAAGGACGGCGCCGATTCCGTGCTCGACAAGGAACTCCCGGACGCCGAGATCGTCATCTCGCAGCCCTTCTGGCCCGCCTACATGACCCGCGAGCGGATCGAGAAGGCGAAGAAGCTCAAGATGATCGTCACCGCCGGCATCGGCTCCGATCACACCGATTTGCAAGCGGCGATGGACAAGGGTGTCACCGTTGCCGAGGTCACCTACTGCAATTCGCTCAGCGTCGCCGAGCACATTGTGATGATGATCCTGGCGCTGGTCCGCAACTACATCCCGTCTTATGGCTGGGTGGTGCGCGGCGGCTGGAACATCGCCGACTGCGTGGAGCGGTCCTACGACCTCGAAGGCATGAATGTCGGGACCGTCGCCGCCGGTCGTATCGGCCTTGCCGCGCTCAGGCGGCTCAAGCCGTTCGACGTCAAGCTGCACTATACCGACAAGCACCGCCTGCCCGAGAGTGTCGAGAAGGAACTCGGCCTTACCTTCCATCCTGACGTCGAGTCGCTGGTGAAGGTCTGCGACGTGGTCACCATCAACGCGCCGCTCCACCCGGAGACCGAGCATATGTTCAACGACAGGCTGATCGGCATGATGAAGCGCGGCAGCTATATCGTGAACACGGCCCGCGGCAAAATCTGCGACCGCGACGCCATTGTCCGCGCGCTGGAGAGCGGCCAGCTCGCGGGCTATGCCGGCGACGTGTGGTTCCCGCAGCCGCCGCCCAAGGATCATCCCTGGCGCACCATGCCGCATCACGGCATGACCCCCCACATCTCGGGCACCTCGCTGTCCGCGCAGACCCGCTATGCCGCGGGCACGCGCGAGATCCTCGAGAGCTATTTCGCGGGCAAGCCCATCCGCACCGAATATCTGGTGGTGGACAAGGGCAAGCTCGCCGGCGTCGGCGCCCACTCCTACACCGCCGGCGACGCCACCAAGGGCTCCGAGGAAGCCGCGAAATTCAAGAGATAGTTCTGAGCCAAAAGAAGCGTTCGCTCGCCTGACTCCCATAGGGGCAGGCGGGCGACGCGACGCAAGGCCTCGGATTGAGACGGTGCAAAACGCCGCCGCGTCCCGTGGCTGGGGCCCGGCTTTGGCCCTTGCGGTGGTAGCCAAGCCCGGCCACACTGCCGCTCCGAAAACGAAGAAGACGCTTTTGGGGGGAAACCTATGCCGAGTGCCGGAGAGTCCGTGGCCGCGCGTATTGGCCTGCTTGATCGCGAACGGATCATCGCCAAGCCAGGCTTCAACCGCTGGCTGGTCCCGCCCGCCGCGCTCGCAATTCATCTCTGCATCGGCATGGCCTATGGCTTCAGCGTATTCTGGCTGCCGCTCACGCGCGCCATCGGCATCGAGCAGCCCGTGTCCTGTCCCGACATGACGCTGATCGAGGCGCTCTTCACCACGACATGCGACTGGCGCGTCGCCGATCTCGGCTGGATGTTTACGCTGTTTTTCGTATTTCTCGGCGGCTCCGCGGCTGTCTTCGGCGGTTGGCTCGAACGCGCCGGGCCGAGGAAGGCGGGCGTGGTCGCCGCGGTATGTTGGGCCGGCGGCCTGATGATCTCCGCGTTTGGCGTCTACAGCCACCAGCTCTGGCTCATGTGGCTCGGCTCCGGCGTCATTGGCGGTATCGGCCTTGGGCTCGGGTATATTTCTCCCGTTTCCACCCTCATCAAATGGTTCCCGGACCGGCGCGGCATGGCCACCGGCATGGCCATTGCCGGCTTCGGCGGCGGCGCCATGATCGGCAGCCCCCTCGCCGAGTTGCTCATGACTCACTACGCCACCCAGACCTCGGTCGGGGTGTGGCAGACATTCGCCACCATGGGGGCGATCTATTTCGTTTTCATGCTCGGCGGCGCCTTCGGCTATCGTCTGCCTCCCGCCGGCTGGAAACCGGAAGGCTGGACACCGCCCGCCAACAACAACAAGATGATCACCACTGGGCATGTGCATTTGAAGGACGCGCACAAGACGCAGCAATTCTGGCTGATCTGGGCCGTGCTCTGCCTGAACGTCTCCGCCGGCATCGGCATTATCGGCATCGCCTCGCCGATGCTTCAGGAAATTTTCGGCGGCCAACTCGTCGACCGGCCCGATCTCGACTTCAATCAGGTGCAGGCCGTCCCCGATCTCAAATCGGCGGCCGCCCTGGTCGCCGCCGGCTTTGTCGGCCTGTTCTCGCTGTTCAATATTCTCGGCCGCGTGTTCTGGGCCTCGATGTCGGACTATATCGGCCGCAAGGTCACCTATTACACGTTCTTTGCGCTCGGCTTCGCGCTCTATGCCTCGGCCCCGACGCTCGCCAATCTCGGCCTATTGGCGATGTTCGCGGCGGCCTTCTGCATCATCGCCTCCATGTATGGCGGCGGCTTTGCCACCGTCCCCGCCTATCTTGCCGACGTGTTCGGCACGCAATTCGTAGGCGCCATTCACGGCCGCCTGCTGACGGCTTGGTCGACTGCCGGCATTCTCGGGCCAGTGGTCGTCAATTACATGCGCGAGTGGCGGCTCGATGCCGGCGTGCCGCGCGATCAGCTCTACGATCCGATCTTCTACGTTCTGGCCGGCATGCTGGCGCTCGGCTTCGTCGCCAACCTGCTGATCCGGCCCGTACACCAGAAATGGCTCATGCAGAAGGAGGAGGTCGAGAAGCTTCAAGCCGCTCTCCGCGTCGCGTCCGACACCGGCGAATCCGGCGGCTCGTACGGCATCGCCGCCTGGGGCATGGATTGGCGCGTGGCGCTGGCGTGGCTAGTGGTGGGTATCCCGCTCGCCTGGGGCATCTGGATCACGCTGGAAAAGGCGCTAGTCCTGTTCCAATAGCGACGGCCGCACGTTGGCGGTTTCGAGTATGACACTGCGCCAAACCGTCCTGCTGGTCGCGGCTCTCAATCTCGCCTATTTCGGGGTCGAGTTCGCCGTGGCGCTCGCCATCGGCTCTGTGTCGCTGTTCGCCGACAGCGTCGACTTCCTCGAAGATGCCTCCGTCAATCTCTTGATCGCCGTGGGGCTCGGCTGGAGCGCCGTAAATCGCTCGCGACTCGGGATGGCGCTCGCCGCAATTCTGCTGGTGCCGACGATCGCCACGCTATGGACCGCCTGGCAGAAATTTGCCGCCCCGGTGCCGCCGCTGCCGCTGCCGCTGACCTTGACCGCCGCCGGCGCGCTCGCCGTAAACTTGACCTGCGCGCTGCTGCTCGTGCGGTTCCGATCGCATTCCGGCAGCCTCACCCGCGCGGCCTTCCTGTCGGCGCGGAACGACGCCTACGCCAATATCGCCATCATTCTCGCCGGGCTGATGACGGCCCTCACGCTTTCGGTCTGGCCGGACCTGGTGGTCGGTCTCGGCATTGCCGCGCTCAATGCCGATGCCGCCCGGCAGGTATTGCAGGCCGCGCGGAAAGAGCGGGCCGAAGCAGCACCCTGATCCGCGTCCAACTGATTGGGGACCATGGCAATTTGGGGCAGCGGGCGGGGTGCCGCGCTAAAAATATTCCGCCGCGTCCTCCCTCGCCATTCCCAATTCGGGCACACTCCGCTCCGATATCGGCGTCGCCCCGGCGCTCCTGCCGGGGCTTCGCATGAGACCCATGATGTCGAATCCACGCAGTCGGTTGCCCTACATTCTGCCTTGGCTCGGAATGGCCTTAGCCGCCATTCTTTTGATTTACATGGCAAAATTGCTCTAAGCCGAGGCGGAGAGGCTGTTCTGTCAGAATTTGTTAATCTGGCATTCAGGGCCTGTTCATTGGCGCGTCATGCGGTCTCCATCGCCAATCGCCATTGTCTTACTCGTTAGTTCACCGATCTATTAGCTGGTTCACCGAAGGAGACGACCATGAAAGAGTGGCTGAAACCCGAAATCACCGAGTCCGAGGCTGGCATGGAAGTTACGAGCTATCTGCCTGCCGAGCTCGACCGCGCTTAATCAACGCGTCGATCTTATAAGTTTTCGCGAAGATGGCGGTCTCCACGAAAGTGGTGATCGCCATTTTTGTATTTGGGGATGCTGCCACGCACTCGCTTCCCCTCGCGCCATAGCTCAGGCTAGATAGCCCTCCCGCAGGGCGTTCATCGGCAAGCCTGAGCCCGCATGTTTCTCACCCTCGTCGTCGCCGTTCTCGCCATCCCGGTTCTCGCCGTGGTGGCCATCGTCATGACCATGGGCGCGCGCGAGCGCATCAAGCGGCTCGAATTCCGCATCGCCGGATTGGAAACGCGGCTGGCGGGAGCCCCGGACGACTCGCCACAGCTTAAGCCGAGCGTTCTGCGGGAGCCGATACAGGAAACGACGGAGCGAGTCCTGCAAGAGCCTCCCGAGGTTCTGCCCAGCGCGGCCGCACCCACTAAACTCAAGGTGAGCCTCGAGGAGCGCTTCGGCACGCAATGGGTGGTCTGGGCCGGCGGCCTTGCGCTCGCCCTCGGCGGCTTCTTTCTCGTCCGCTATTCGATCGAGCAGGGCTGGTTCGGACCCGGTGCGCGCGTGGCGCTTGGCGCCATTCTCGCACTCACCTTGATCGGCGCCGGCGAATGGACCCGCCGGCGCGAGATCCTGACCGGTATCGCCGGCTTGCCCAAGGCCCATATCCCGAGCGTCCTGACCGCCGCCGGTACGATGATCGCCTATGCCGACATCTATGCGGCCTACGCGCTTTACGGCTTCATCGGCCCGGTCGCCGCCCTGCTTCTGCTCGGCATCGTCGCGCTCGGCACTCTGGCGGCGGCGCTGCTGCACGGACCCGCCCTTGCCGGACTGGGCTTGATCGGCGCCTTCCTGACGCCGCTGATCGTCGCAACCGAAACCCCGAGCTATTGGGCTTTGTATCTCTA
>JAWOJH010000179.1:0-19661 GCA_046481725.1 Methyloceanibacter sp.
ATTGCCTAAGCGATGGATCGTCGAACGCACCTTCGCCTGGATCAGCCGTAATCGACGGCTTGCGCGCGACTTCGAGCGCTACGCTCGCTCCGTTGCCGTCTTCATCCGCCTCGCCATGATCCGTATCATGCTCCGACGCTTGACCAAACCAACCCCTTGCTTATGAATCTAATCTTCTTGGATCGGCTCTATGACTGTCGAAGTCAATTTCGCCAGAGGCGGCGACGACAAAGATGCGCTGGCGCAACTCCTCCCCTCGTTCGCCGTCCTTATTCCTATCTCGGAACGGCTCTCGAGCCTCAAGCTCCGCCCAAACGCCTTCGTAGACGCGGTCGATAATCTCCAAATCCAGGGGGTCAAACACTCGGTTGAAAGAGCCCATGGCGGCCTCCCACGGCTTGCTGGATACGCGCAAACTGCCTTGGCTGATTCCACTCCTGGCTTTGCGCGAGTCAAGATGCTTACTGTGCAGCGCACAAAGGGCACTCGCTTCGGCGGGTGCCCTTTTGCTATAATTGGCTTGTGGGAGGGCCGCGTCTGGGAGGGCCGCGTCTGGGAGGGCCGCGTCGAGGCGCTGGCATGGGAAGCCGCCAACGCGAAGGCGCGCGAGGTGGGCTGGATTAAATGAGCAACGCAGTTGAATATCTGTTCGCGCCGCACATCGACCTCGCCGACGCCTTCGCTCGTAGCAGGGATGCTTTCAGTTATTGGCTACGATGGGAACGCGCTGCGGGTGCTGAAGGGGCACCGGGCGGTTGCCGTCTGCTATGACTCATCGGTCCCTGCGTAGCGGAACCACCCCCGGCGCTTCGTGACCGCGCACCAAAGCCTTATCGTAGCGGTCGGACAACAGCCTTCGCGTCAGCGCGGATTTCGTAAGGGGCGATTGCACGCCTGGCGAGTCAGTATATCCAGAGCCGCAGCCAAGCTTATACACGGCGGCAGGCGCCGCCTGACTGCTAGGTGATGCTCGAGGCGAATGGAGACTCTAGCGGTACGCCAGGCGCGACCTGGTGTGAGGCACTTGGCTTTTAGCCCACGCGGAGCAAGCGCTTGATCGGCTAGCCGGCGATGCGGGCTGTGCCGGAACGGCCGTCATTGCGCACCCACTGCACGGAATTGCCGTTGACGGTGAATTTGTAGCAATAGGACCTGCCGTCCATCCAGCTCGTCCAGCGCTGGCAAAGCTGATTGCCTTCGATCCACCATTTGCCGTGATCCGTGGCGCCGTCGCCGCGCGCCAGGCTCGCCATGACGGTGCTCATGCTGCCCCTCATGGTTCCGCTTGCCGAATAGCGGATGGGCAACTCGAAGCCCGAGATCTTGAGAGACACGACCTTGCCGCTCACCGCCTTGCGGAGCGCATCGCCCGAAAGCGCGGCGTTCTTGGGTTCGGTGGCTTTCGCAGCGGCGATCGTGGAGCCAAGCATGAGGGCCATCAGAGCGGCGGCGATGAAAAGAGATTTGAACAATTTTTTACCTCGGCTTGGTGTTTCTGATTTGGAGCAAAGGCTTTACCCTCACTCTTGACGTCTTTTGTGGCGCATCGGCACTGAACCGAAGCTGAGGATGGCGTTCATGTGCCGTTCATCGGCGCATTGACGAAGGGATTAGAAGAATTCTCTTCAGCCTCGAAGCTACCGTGCCGTCAGAAAGCTGTGGCCCAGCTATTCACACCGGCACGGTCGCCCAATGCCGAGTTATATGGGGAGCTAGACGGCAGAACGCCAGCCGTGGACCTTAGAATGCCTAAATGGCGGGGGCGCCTTAACGCCAACACTCCGTGCTGAAGTGGCGTCACGAAAGCTCGGCAATGTCCTGTTCCGGGACTACCAGCCACGTGAGCGGCTCGCGGCCAATCTCAGCGTCGCCGACCTCCACCTCGTCAGCTTGAACCCAAAGCTCGAAGGCTTGATCGTTCCGAGCAAGATCTACGCGATCGGCGCGGCGGGTCGCCCAGCGATCTTCATTGACGATCAAGAGGGCGAGATCGCTCAACTCCTCAAGCAAGCGGATTTTGGCTGGCGAGGCTGCTTGATGATATCTGAGTCTAGGAGCGGCGCCGTTCTGGTGATCGGGGTCTTGTTCGGTGCGGGCGACAATGGATCTACTTCGCCGATATAACCCCCCAGCGTAACCGGACCTGCGATGCGTACGACCTTGCATCGCGTCTCCCTCCGCGTGCCTTTAGCAGTGCGCGCGTCACTGCGAAACAATTTGCAACGATAGTTGATAAGCATAATCCGGCTCAATTTGGTGCGTAGTCCTTGATCAAGTTCCCGCCTCAGGCTGCCGCAAACAATCGCCCCATTAGCGCCGAGCATTAGACCCATTCCGCAGCTATCGCGCTCCATTGGTCGATGGAGTAAGCGCGATGAGCAAGAAGACGAGAAACCCCAGAAGTCGCTCAAACCTAAAGCAACAGAATAAAGCGGCTACGGCTTGGTTTGCAGCAGCGGCAATATTGATAGCCGCGGGACTGAGCTATCTCGTTGTTCAGGCGCAGAATCAACTTGAGACAGTGCAGGGGGAACTCCGGACGGTCAGAGAAGCAGCCTTTCAGGCCAAGGCGAAGACGGTGGAACTTGAGCAAATCTCCACCACTTGGCAGCGGACGCTCGCTCAGGCTGACCTCAAGCGCAACGAACTCGCGGGCCAACTTAAGACGGCGAATTCAGAAATCGAACGACTAAGCCAAATTGTCGACGCTGCAGCGTCTCAGGCGGATTGGCAGTCTCGTTTGGAAACCATGCAGGACGAGCTGGCCAACGCCAAGCAATCACTTGGAACTAGGCTTCAGTCGGCTCAGACAGACGTCGAGCAACTGCGCAGCGAACTCAACGCGACTAAATCCGAACTCGCCAGGGTCCAACTCCGCCTGCAGAGCAAAAATCTGGAAGATGCCAGTGGGCAGTCTGAGCCTGGCGCACCGAGATCAGCAAACCAAGCCGACCCGCAAACCGATAAGAAAAAGTCGCCTCGCGACATATCCAAATCCACCAAGCAAGTTCGCGTGCCTCATGGCGATCGCGACTACTTAATCAGAACCGTCGTTTTCGAAGCCTCCGGGGAGACGGAGATCGGCAAAGCCGCGGTCGCGCACGTGATCCTTAATCGCCAGAGCATGGGTCGATGGGGTGCCAGGATTAAGGACGTGGTCACCCATCCCTGGCAATTTGAGCCGTGGATGACCCGCAAAGGCGAGATAGAGAAACTTTCGTCCAAAGATCCTCGCTACCTTGCTGCAGCGAAGATTGCCGATGCTGTACTCGGCGGGGACATGCCTGACCCGACGGCCGGCGCGACGCATTTCCTCAATCCAGTAATCGTGCGACAGAGGCGTGGCGGCTCATTGCCATCCTGGGCCGACGGCGACGGACTACCTATTGGCAGACATGTCTTCTATTTTCCAGAACGTCACCGGCCTGAGCCGCAACGTGCAGACGTGCGAGAGTTTCAGCCTACCAATTCGCTACGTCATTCCGCTGCGTTTCCAGGCGCCGGCTAGCAGGTTAAGCTGACTTTGCCTTTAAGCTTATGCTACCCTTTGAGACGACCTCTCGGATTTGCGCGACGGCCTCCTGTGGCGCCACCTGTTGCCGTCGCCAACAGTCTATGTTTGCGGCAGACCTAAGCGGCGCTCAAACCAACGGAGCTAACCGTGCCGGACAGAACAGCTGGGCGGCTAACCCCGAGGGGAAGAGGAGCCAACAAGCCGAACTGCAACTGCTATCCCGAAACCTGGATCCAGCTTCGCTGTTGACAGCACCCGCCTCAGGACTTGGTCAATGCCGGTAATGCCATCAGCCCGACTGCCTTGCCTGTGCAGATCGGCGTAAGCCGCATCGGCGAGTTGTCTCTTGCATAGTCTCTCCCGGTGTCGAGCACCGCTGCGCCAAGATCCGCGTCGTCACCACTCGGCTTGCATGGCGCTTCGCTGACGAACTGCGTGCGCAACGCCTGGGCCCGTCTCCTGCGCCACAAGGCTGCCAAGCCCAGGCCGGACAGCAGCATAGAGCCGATCACTGTCAGCTTAGCGGCCGTTTGCTCCTTGACCCAACTCCTACCAGAACGCGCCGCGTGCTGATCGCTGAGGAAGCGCGCTTGCGTCGCCCTCACATAGTAGAAATCCGTTAGCTTGGCGAAGGCTTTGGCCGGAGCGCCTCCACCATGTATACCGGGCATCGGCGACGGTCGGTCATGACCCAGCCAAACCGCGCCGACGAAATCCTGCGTCAGTCCGACGAAAACGGCGTCGCGATTATGCGACGAGGTTCCGGTCTTGCCATAAACCAGAGCATGCACCGAGTTCGCGGCGCGCGCGGTCCCGCGTTTCACCGGCCCGCGCAACTCCTGAACTATGGCCGCCGCTGTGGCCGGCGACATCACTCTTCGCTCTTCTTTGCGGGGGGGCACGCCGATGAGATTTCCCTTTGCCCCGATGACCGCACGCAAGAAGCGCACTTGCGGAATCGCTCCCCTGTTGCGCGTCGCTGCGTAGCTCTGGGCGAGCTTCATTGGCGAGGTATGTAGTCCGCCTAGCGGCACGAGCGCCGGGGAGCCGGCCGGCTCCAGACCGAACCGCTGAACGATCTGATCCAGCCGCTGGCCAAGCCGCATGGCTGCCTCGGTCCAGGGGCGGTTGCACGAATGGTCGAGCGCAAAGTCCAAACTCAAAAACTTTCGGGACAAGCAGCGCGCGTTGGCTTCGGCCGGCCAGTTCGGTTTCCGCAGTGGCCGTGTCGAGAGACGCTGCTTCAGGCTCACCGCATGCTCGTGCATGCCGACTAGCGGGAACAGCTTCCCCGTGGAGCCGATCGACCGCTTGATGTCGGTCGCGCGGTTCCACTCGCCGGTATAGCTGCACGACCCCGTTAAAGCGAGCACCTCGCCTGAGGGCCGCATGAAGAATCCGGCTGCCTGATGCCGGCCGCTGACGGCGCATATCTCACCGGCCAGTTGCCGCTGAAACTCAGGATCCACGAACAGAATCAATCTGTGGTCGCGTGGCAGCGCGATCCCGCTTGCCTTGGCTTCCCTCCGCGCTAGATCGCGGTAGGGCCGATATTCGAGCCGTACATAATGTTGGTCGCCCCGGCGTAGTCTGCCGCCCAGCACCCGGCGCCTCAGTTCGCCGGCAGCCTCTTCCGCCTGCTCGGGTGTGATCTTCTGCTGATGCCGCATGCGGTGCAGTACCGCGAGGGCGCTGTGATAGCCGTTGGCCGGATTCTTTAGGGGATCGCGATTGTTCGGCTCAGGCAGCATACCGACCAGGAGCGCAGCCTCACTCAAGTTCAGCTCCTGCGGGCCGACACCGAAATAGTACCGGGCTGGATTGTCAAAACCCGTCATGTTCCGCGCATGCGGCACGGCATTCATGTAGCGAACAAGTATCTCCTCCCGCGACAAGATCGCCGCGATCCTGACGGCGAGGATAGCTTCCATTATTTTGCGCTCGAAGCTATCCTCCTTCTTCAACACCAAGGAACGGGCGAGCTGCTGCGTAAGCGTGCTGCCGCCCTGGCGATTGCCCCTGAGCGAGTGCCACGCCGCTCGGAGGGTGGACCTGAGATCGAGAGCGCCGTGCGAAAAAAAGCGCCGGTCCTCGCTGGCAATGACCGCGTCGCGCAACACGCTAGGGAACGCGTGGCCCGGCAAACGCGTGGGACAGATCAACTGTTCGTTCTCGAAGCCGCCCTGCGCCGTCTGTTCGATCTGGCAGGAGGACAGAATCGTCTCGAGCAGGCTCCCCTTAGGCAGGTCCCAGCTGTCGTGTTGTGCCACGAGATTGACGAACAGGAGCAAGCTGGCCTGGCTCAAGACGGCGGTCAAAACCACAACGAGCAGGATGCGGAGGTGCGCTACCCATGGCGCTTGCGAGGCGCCGCCGGCAAGCGCTGTCTCAGGCTTTGGCGGCTCGGTAACCGCAGACTCCTCCTGAGCCAAGCGGAAGAACTCCCTCTTTACTGCGCCTTGCCCTTAAATCCGCGTCGGCCCTGTCACTTTAGCCCCATTTGCGGCAACAATTGTGCATTCGACAAAACCGGACTTCGTGACCGCGATTGGAAAGTGCGACTGCTTGACGGTGTCACTCCAGACTTATCGATTGAAATGAAGAACCGCCCTCGTGGCGCAAGGGAGACGACTTGCTTTCGGGTCGAGCTCATTTTTGATGCCGAGTACCAAATGCGCCGCGATCCGCTAGTGGGGCTCAGATCCACCAGACGGGGAAGAATCGCACTTGGGAAGCGCGGCCTTGGATCACTCCCGCATGTCCGAGAAGCGCGCCGAAGATTCCCTGACCGCGTCGTCAGCCGCCTCCGCCGCGGCAATTCGAGTTTCGAGTTCGGTACGCACCGTATCTTGCCAGATGGTGAACTCGACCAGCTTATTGGCCAGGCGCAACTGAGCCCGCAAATGCTCCAGCTTGCTTGCTTGCTCGACTTTGAGTCGCGAAACCAAGTCGTCAAACCGCACAATCTCAGCAAAAATCTGCCGGTCAACCGAGTGGGCTCGGTCTCTCAAATCATCACGAATGTCACGCATGAGCACCTCCCCCGTCAGAGCCTACTCATGACATTAGGCTGCGCTGGCGAAGGGCAGCTTGGAGGCGACTCGCTGAAGCGCGGCCATTCGATCGAGCTCTTTGGCCAAATCGATGCCAAAGAATAAGACGCCTGGAAGAATGCTCTGCCCTGTCGCGATAAACAGGGGTCCGTTTGGACCATCAATTTTGATGGGCTTAGTACAGATCCACGAACCCATTGGCTCGCGCTGAAATCGCACAACAAATTCAGCTTCGGTCATGTTTGCGTCCCCCACTCTCATCGGGCGAGGAACGCAGGCACGCAAAGCCCTCGCTTGTCCGATCAGCCTCAACTGCAGAAGGGATGGAGCAATCCGTCAACCAGCTAGTTCAGGTTTTCCTCGTTATCCACCGGTGAGCAGGTGTCGGCCGACGCTTAAGGCGCAATCCCATCACCCCAGCACGATCTCGCCCTCGTCGGTGCCGTCCCAGTATTGGATGCGGTTGCGTGGACCTTGAACAGGACCAGCCCCGGCGTGTCGACGCCCTGCGCAAACCAGCGCTCGACGTTCCTTGTTCCAATGCGCCTCGAAACGCCGCAAAAGTCGGTCCCGTTGACGCGATTGGAGCGCTTTGCAACGACGGCCGATGCACTTCGAGATTTTGGGGGGGTTTCGGAGGTCGAGACGATAGCGACCGGCTTCCGGATTCGCGAGATTGCCAGATTGCGAAGGATCTACGGACGAGGTCGCTGGCGTAAACGCAAAGGCGTGGCTCGCGTGCGATTAACTGATGGTTCAGTTCAGTCCGCCGAGATACATTGGTACGAAGCGTCAGGGATCGGACGCAAGGAATTCAAGATCAAACACCTACTCGGGTGAGCAAAGTCGATGTCAAAGCCCGCCATGAAACAGCTTGTCGTTTGCGTCAACAATGAAGGCTACGAGGTCTCGCTCGAGAAGCGGAAGATTTACGTGGCGCTGCGCGACACAGCCGCCGACAAGCACGGTCTGCTGCGCATTATCGACGAATCCGCAACCGACTATCTTTATCCTAAAGGCCTGTTTCGCTCGATCGCCTTGCCGCAGTCGGTCAAGAAGGCGGTGCTCGCCGCCGCTTAAAAGCAAAGCGCCTGTCACCCCACCACGATCTCGCCCTCGTCGGTCCCGTCCCAATAGTGGATGCGTCTCGCGTGGACCTTGAGCAGGACCAGCCCCGGCGTGTCGACGCCCTGCGCGAACCACCGCTCGAGGTCCTTGTTCCAATGCGCCTCGAAGCGCGCGCGGTCGCGGATGAGTTCGGCCTCGCCCTGCACGGCGATGAACGCCGGCGGCTTGCCGAGCAGGCCCTTGCTGCCGGCATAGGACAGCGCCACTTGGCTGTGGTTTTCGATATGCGCGACCGAGTCGGCGTCCTCGGTGGTGAAGAAATAGGAGCCGCCGTCATATTCGACGTCGCGATTGTTGCTCATCGGCCGGCCGGTAACCGCGCCGCCGGGCGCGACCGTCAGCAACATGGCGAAATCGATGTCGCGGATCTTCTCGGCGACATCGCGCAGGGTCCATTTTGTCATGCGGCCTCGCTTGGAGTTTCGCGGCGCGCGGCGAGAATAGCTCGCGCGCTCAACCCAAATCCGGGCGGGGCGGTTTTGTTCCGGCGAAGCGGAACTTGCACGGCCGCCGCGGGCTTCCTAGCTGAAGGGTGAAGGAGATCCGCCATGCGACAGAGCCTATTCGAGCGCTTGCGGCATTCGCAATTGGCCGAGCCGATCTGGCAGCCGGTGATCTTCGCGCTGCTGGTGATCGCGATCTCGGTCACGCTGATGCTGATCTTACAGAGCTGAGTGCAGAGCCGAGCGGCGCGACCCGCCGCGGGCAGACCGCCTGCGCTAGGACGCGCACCAATTCTTGCGCCGCGGGCAGGACGTGCCCCAGCACACATAGCGCTCGGCCAGACCCTCGGCGATCAGGATCCGCCCGACATCCTTGCCGTCCACCGTCAGCTTCCCGCAGCGCCGGCCGTAGTTGCAGGCGCTCGTCCCCTCCTCTGCTTGCGGACAGGCACAGCGCACGCGCTCGAGCGCGGTTTCGCCTGCGGCCACCAATTGACGCAGGCGGCGCGTGGCGTCGGCCGCCAGCGCGCGCTCGCGCCGGCAGTTCGCATTGTCGCCCGCCTCCGGGGTGTTGAAGTCGACCAGACGATAGACATGGCCGCCGCTGCGCACGGTGTCGCCGTCGATCACGGCGATCGGCGACGCGATTGCGGCCGGACCGGGCGCCGCGCCCGGACGCGCAAACGGCAGGTACCCACCTTCATTGATCCACAAGGCCAGCGCGCCGAGCATCAGGCCGCCGGCGATGAAACCGAGCCGCCAGAGCTCCACGTCGAGCCGGGGGCGCCGCCACCGATGCCGTGCGCGCGACGACTCCTGCCGCCGCCAGCGAAGCTTGCGCCCGCGCGCGAAATTCGGCCGGACAAGATGCGTCATGCGGAACCCGGTTCAGTGCCCGAAGCTCCGCGAAGTGTGCTGAGCGAATGCAAATAAATGGTTTGCCGCCGGGCGCGAATTTTAACGAGCCCGCGCTCCGGTGGCAGCCTGAGCGCAGCCGCCCGCGCTTACATCTCGCCTGGCTCCGGCTCGGGCTCGCAGGCCGGGCCCCAGCTCCATTGGCCGCGCGCATCCTCCGGCTTGCACGGAGCGGCCGCGCCCGCGGGCGGCGGCTCGACCGGCGCGCCGCGCGGCTTGAGGCAGAGCACGTGCCCGGTGACCGGGTTGATCTCGGCCTTCTCGCATTTCGGCGGCGGCGTCTCGTCGGCCGGCTCGGCGGCAAGCGCCGTGCCCGCCAGCGCCGTCGCTGCCAGCAGCAAAATCCCCGTTGCAAGTTTCAGCATGAAATCTCCGTTCGCTGTCGATCTGGCCGAGCCTGTTCCACCCGCGTGCTGCGATGCCGCGCGGATCGCCCGGGCGGCAATGATCGCTCGACGGCATGGCGAAATGAGCGCACTGTTCTTGAAGTGCGTGGGCGACCCTCCGGCGAGTATGGCCGCCCTCCAGGCGGCGTTCCCTGTGATGCGGAGCCCACGCACACCGATCCGGTTCATTCGGCCTTGGGGCGGCAGGGGAAGCCGATGGCGAAGCATTTGGAATAGAGCCCCTGCTTGACGCATTGCATGGCCTGATCCTTCGCCGTGTCCCAGGTCGCCTGCTGATAGATGGCGTGCGCCTTCTCCAGCCAGTCGACGATGGCGTTGGCTTCCGATTCCTCTTGCGAGCTCTTGAAGCCCGCGCCGCTGCCGGTGAGCGCGGCGTCGTGGCATTCGAACCCCTTGGGCACCGGCGATGGCTGAGGCGCGGCCTCTCCGGCAGTGATTTGCAAGACCATCGCCGCCAGCAGGGCGGCGCTCAGCGTCTTCAGATCGGTCGAGGCGATGTTGGGCATTGGTCCTCCGGCCAAGGCTTGCTGTGGAAAGTCCTCCCGCGGCGGCCCGAGCTTAGCATGGCTCCGCGCCGGTCCCATAGACCGGGCCGTTGCGCGGTCTGCCCGCTTTCCGGCAAAATTCGCTTGCCGCTTCGCTGCACCCAACGGGCACCGGGCCGCATTTCCCAGCTGACCGGAATTTGCCATACTGGCCGAAAACCGGACGGGGACTGACGATGAGGCGGCTGGGCCTATCCCTGCTGGCGGCAGGCTTGACGATGCTCCTGGCGCAGGGCTGCAGCCAGACCGAGCCCTCGCCGAAGGACTTCATCCTGGCGGGGCAGCGCCCGGCCAAGGCCGCCGAGACCAAAAATTCGCTGGCCGAGGCCGAGCGGGCCTGCAAGGCGGAGACCAAGCGCAAAGGCATGAACTCGGTCGTCGGCATCTTCTCCCGCCTGCGCCAGGGCGCCGGCGACGATGACTTCATCGCCTGCATGAAGGGCCGCGGATACGAGGTGAAATCCTGATGGCGGCCGAGTTCGGGCGCCGGAGCCGAGAGCCTTGCAAACTCTCTACAAAACGCCGCAATCCGGGTGTAGTTTGCCAATTCTGATGACCCGTCCGGGCGGCAGATCGGGGATGCTGGTCTGCCGGGACGGTTTCGCACGCGAGAGGGTCGGGGCAGGTGCGAGACATTTTGGAAGGCAGCCGCCGCGGCAAGCTGATCGATTGGCTGAAGATCGATTCCTGGATCGATTCCGGCCTCTATAACGCTTGGATCGGCTTCCGCGACTGGTGGAGCGGCTATTCGTCGTTCTTCGGCCGGTTCGAGATCAAGGGCCCCTTGCGCGCGCTCAACGAGCTCGCCTGCGAAGGAATGACCCTCAGCGTCGGCGGATTACTGGTGCTGGCCGCCTTCGCCCTGCCCTCCTTCGAGATCGCCCAAGGCAAGATCAACCTGTCCGACGAGTACAGCGTCACGTTCCTCGATCGGTTCGGCAATGAGATCGGCAAGCGCGGCCTGCTGCGCGACGACTCAGTGCCGCTCGAGGAAATCCCCGACGTCATGATCAAAGCGACGCTCGCCACCGAGGACCGCCGCTTCTTCGAGCATTTCGGTATCGACGTGCTGGGCACCTTCCGGGCGCTTGCCGCCAACGCTCGCAACGAGACCGTGGTGCAAGGCGGCAGCTCCATCACCCAGCAGCTCGCCAAGAACATGTTCCTCACGCCAGAACGGTCGCTCAGCCGCAAGATCAAAGAGGCGGTGATCGCCATCTATCTGGAGAATCACTACACCAAGCCCGAACTTCTCAAACTCTATTTCGACCGGGCCTATCTCGGCGGCGGCTCCTACGGCGTCGAGGCTGCGGCTCAATATTATTTCAACAAGTCGATCCGCGAGGTGAGCCTCGCCGAAGCGGCGATGCTGGCCGGCATGTTCAAGGCCCCCACCCGCTACGCGCCCCACGTCAATCTCGCCGCCTCCCGTGCCCGTGCCAACGAGGTGCTGACCAACATGGTCGAGGCCGGTTTCATGAGCGAAGGCCAAGTTTATGGCGCGCGCATGAACCCTTCCCGGATCGTCGAGCGCGGCGACGGCAACACGCCCGACTATTTCCTCGACTGGGCCTTCGAGGAGGTGAAGCGCCTGATGCGCGGCAAGGAAGACCACATCCTGGTCGCGCGCACCACCGTCGATCTCGGCCTCCAAAAGATGGCCGAAGATGCGCTCGGTCAGACCCTCCAGCAATATGGGCGCTCCCGCAACTTCGATCAGGGCGCCCTGGTCTCGATGGAAACCGACGGCGCGGTGCGCGCCATGGTCGGCGGCAAGGACTACGGCGAAAGCCAGTTCAATCGCGCCAGCAGCGCCTACCGGCAACCCGGCTCCTCCTTCAAGGGCTATGTCTATCTGACTGCGCTGCACAACGGCTTCACCGCCAACTCCATGGTGAGCGACGGGCCGGTGAGCTGCGGCCGCTGGTCGCCCAAGAACTATGCCGGCGGCTACCGTGGACGCATGACCATGCGCACCGCCATGGCGAAATCGATCAACACCATCGCGGTGAAGCTGTCGTTGCAGGTCGGCCGCGAGAAAGTGCTTGAAGACTTGTCCAAGATGGGCATCAAGCACCTCAAGAAGACTTGCTCGCTGGCGCTCGGCGACAATGGCATGACCCCGCTCGAGCACACTGGCGGTTACGCCGTGTTTGCCGCGGGCGGCCTGGAGGTTCGCCCTTACGGCGTCGAGGAGATCCGCACCCTTTCCGGCGGCGACGTCGTCTACAATCACGATCGCGACGAACCGCCCCGCAAGCAACTGTTCGATCGAGAGGCGATCGGCCAACTCAATACGTTGCTTCAAGCGGTAGTGCTGGAAGGGACCGGCAAGGCGGCCCAGCTCGACTACACCTATTCCGCAGGCAAGACCGGAACCAGCTCCGCCTATCGCGACGCCTGGTTCATCGGCTACACCGGCCAGTATGTCACCGGCGTATGGGTCGGAAACGACGACTTCAAGCCGATGGCGCGGGTGACCGGCGGCAGCTTCCCGGCGCAGACCTGGAAGGCCTACATGGTGGCCGCGCACGACACTGACAACATTGCCCAGATCGCCGGCCTCCCCGTGCATCCGCGGCAGGCCGCCGAGCAGGCGCGCATCGCCGCCGCCGCCGCGCAGAACGCCGCTGCCAATATCGAGATTGCCGCTCCGGCGCCCGAGAGCGTCAAGGACATGTCGACGGCGACCCTGCAGGTTCTCGAAAAGCTCGGCTCCATGCTGAAAGACGCGCGCCCGCTCAACCCCAGCGACGCGCGGCCGGATCGCGCGGACGCGCCGGCTGTGCCGGCGTCTGGGGCGCAGCAAAAGCCGAACCTGGCCGCGGCGGCAGGCCCCGGCGAAGCGCCACGGCCGGCCGACGCGCCGTCCGAACCCCAGACCGCCTTGTCGGCGGGCAATGAAGACAGCGCCGCGAGCCCCCAATAAACGCGGAGCGTGCTCCGCTCCAGACCGATGGAGCCTGATGGCTTGACCAGCGCATCGTCGACCAATTCGCCTCTGTTGCTCGCGCCGTCGCAATCGGCGGCTTGGCGCGAGGAAGAGGCCACGCATTCGATGCGCTCGCTTGCCTATTTCATCGGCACGTTCGTTGCCGCGCTGATGCTTGGGATCGGTTCGGCCTGGTACATGATCGAGCGCGGCTCGCCCCTGACCACCACCAAGGCCGGGCCATGGGACGGCTGGGTCACGGAAGGGAACCCGAAAGCCGATCCCTACACGCGGGCCCATGTCGCGCGCAGTGGCAGGCTCCCCCTCACCTCGACCGTCGCCCGCTATTTTGCCGCGCGAACCGATAGCGCCGGCCGGCTGCTTAGCTCGAGTTGTGAATATTCCATCGAGGGCGGCCCGATCAACGCGCGCTGGTGGTCCCTGGCCGTCTACGACGAGTATGGCGGCCTGATTGACAATCCTTCGGCGCGTTACAGTTTCAACAGCGAGGAGTTGTTGCGGCACGCCGACGGTTCCTATCGCGTCAATCTCTCTCGCACGGTTCGTCCGGAGAATTGGCTGCCGGCCGGCGCCGCCGGGCAGAATCTGATTCTGATGCTGCGCATCTACAGTCCGCGCGAGACCGATTCATCGGGCGTGGGGCTGGTTCCGGCCGAGCGCTTGCCCAAAATCGAGCGTAAGTCATGCGAGTAAGGCTTCCCGGACTCTATATCGCGCTCGGGTTGGTTCTGGCCGGGTTGATCCATGTCGTGGCCGTGCTGATGCTGCCGTCGCTCGCGCCGCGGAACGCGCAAGCGCGCCTCGCCGCCCTGGGTCCCGCCAACACGATGATCGAGCTCCCTGCCGCCAGCCCCGGCCGGCAAGCCATGCCGATGATGGCGCCGGACGTTCGCTACGCCTTTTGCCGCTTCGATCTCGCCGACGGACCGGTGCGGCTGCGGGCCGCGGTGCCGGACGAGCTTTGGCTCGTCGCGCTCTACACTCCGGAGGGCGAGAATTTTTATTCGGTGGTCGGCGCGGATATGAAACGACCGGAGATCGATCTGATTATCGTCGCCGCCGATCAGACGGTGGAAGAAGCTGGGGTGGATGCGCCCGAATGGTCTGACGAGATCATCGTGGTCAATGCACCGGCCAACGAGGGTATTGCGCTGATTCGTGCGCCGCTGGCGGGACCGAGCCGCGCGAGCCAAGCGGAACTTGCGCTGAGGGCCACCTCATGCGGTCCCTATGTGCGGCCGAGCCCGCCCCCGGCTATGCCCGAAAGCCCGCTGCCCGAGATGCTCGAGCCGCCCGAAGACCCTCTGTAAAGCAAGCTTGCTGGCCGGGAGATTACTTCTTCCGCCCGCGCTGGACGCGGCGGCGTGACGCAGCGCCGCTCTGCTCGGGCAGATCGCTCGAGGCCTCGCGATATCTCTCGATCCTCACCCCTGGAAAGATGATGATCTCGCCCAGCGAGCCTTCAACGGGCCTTGCTGTCCGGTCTGCCGCCGCTTCGCTGCGACGAAATTCAAGGATAGTCCCCATAGCCGGTCTCCACGGGCGGCGTGCGCTTCGCCTAGCTGACGCCACTTCGCCTGGACACCATTAAGACGATGGTAAGGTTAACGAACTCCTAACCGGGAGTCCCCCGTCAACACCGGCCTACTCGGCCGCGTCCCCAAGAAAATGGCGCCCGGCCCGGTCCTCGATCTCGACGATCCAGAGATCGGGATCGAACTCGCGCTGCCGAAGCAAATAGCGATTCGCGTCTTCCTGGGGGACCGGCTGCGGCCCTAGGCAGTTCACCCAGCGCCGGTCAGTCTCGCCGCCTGCAAAGCCGGCCGGCGCCGGCCCGTAGAGATCGACCGTGCCGTCCAGCCGGTCGACGCAAATGAAGATGGCGCCCGCGGCCGCGTCGCCCCGCTGCACGATCACCGCCGGCACGTTGTCGGCCTGGCACACGCGCAGATATGCCCGGATCCAGATCTCGCTTTTAAGACGCATGTCGGATCGAGCTTAGCGCTCCGCGGCCATATGCGTCACGTCTTCGCCGGTGACGCGTTGCAACTCGGCCAGCAATTCGGGAGTGATCCTTCCCGTCTCGGCGACATTGCGGTCGCGCTGGAAGGCGATGATCGCCCGCCGCGTGGCTTCGCCGGCCGCGCCGTCGATCGGCCCCGGCGCATAGCCGAGATCCGCCAGGATCTGTTGCACCGCCTTGACGTCCGGTTCCTCGTTGGCGCCGGGCGTGCCGGCCTTGCCCACCGAGCCGGTCGCGCCAGCCGGCTGCGCCCGTTCGCCAAGCAGAATGTGCCGCAACAATTCGTCCGATGCCTCGCCCGTGACGGGAAGATTGTGGCCCCCCTGATAGGCGGAAATCGCGGCGCGTGTCTTGTCGCTCAGCCTGCCGTCCGCGGCGCCGACATCGAAGCCGCGATCGGCAAGCTCGCGCTGCACCGCCCGCACCAGCAGCTGCGGCGCACCCTCCTCCACCTGTAAAGGCGGCAGGTCGGTCCTGACCGGCGGCAAATTCGCCGTCTCCACCCCAGGCGCGGCCGGCCGAGCGCCCGCCTTGACCGCAGTGCTGCCGGGCAGGTCTTGCAGGTAAAGCGCGTTGTAAATAATGCTCCCCGTCAGGCCGATAAAGGCCAGGAAGACGAGTCGCGCTGCTACTACGCCCATTGCTTGCGGTGGCTTAGAAGGTTCCCGTGGAGGGCCAAGAGGCCCGAAGGCCCCCTCCCCGCCTGCATCTTGGCGTCCGAAACTAAAGAGATGCTAAACGGCCCAAGCCCGCCTGGAATCAGGCTGCGGAAGCTGCTTGTCTTGGCGGCACCGCATCGGCCGATTCGCCCGCGCCGTCGACCGGCAGCAGAATGCTGACCGTGGTGCCCTGCCCCAGCACGCTCTTTATTTCGAGCCGGCCGCCATGCAGCCGCGCCAACCCCTTGACCACCGACAGGCCGAGCCCCGCGCCGTCATAACTCCGGGCGTAGGTACTCTGCGCCTGCATGAAGGGCGTGCCCAATTTCGGCAGGTCCGCCTCGTCAATGCCGATGCCATTGTCGGAAACGCTGAATGCCACCTGCCCGTCCACTGCCCGTGCCGCGACGCGCACCCAGCCGCCGGGCTCGGTGAATTTGATCGCGTTGGCGATCACGTTGATCAGCATCTGCTTGCAGGCGCGCTTGTCGGCCGGAAGCTCCGGGAGGCCCGGCGCCACGTCCACGATCAGCGACAAAGAGCGCTGCTCGGCGGCGTGCCGCATCAGCTCGCAGCATGATTCGAACAGCGGTGCCACCTCGAATGGCTCCCTGACGATGGTGAATTTGCCCGCCTCGATCTTCGACATGTCGAGAATGTCGTTCACCACATGCAACAGGTGCTCGCCGCTCTCGTGAATCAGCCGCGCATAGTCGCGATAGCGCGCTTCGCCGAGCGCGCCGAACATCTCGCGGTTGAGGATTTCCGAGAAGCCGATCACCGCGTTGAGCGGCGTGCGCAACTCGTGACTCATGCTGGCGAGGAACTGCGTCTTGGCGCGGCTTGCGCTTTCGGCCTCATCGCGGGTGCGGGTGAGTTCGGCCTCTTGCGACTTGCGGCCGGAGATGTCGCGCGTAACGGCGACGATTCCGGCACGGCCGGATGGCGGCTCCGCCGTCAGCGGCCGGCAGCGCATCTCGACCCAGACATAGCGCGGCGTCTCGCTCGCGTCCGCGCGCCGCACTCTGAACTCGACCGTCATCGCCTCGTTCTCGGCAAGCGCGCGCGAAAGCGCCGTCAGATAGGCCGGGCGATCGGCGACATGCACGCGCTCGAACAGCCCGTCCCCGGCGATCTTCGGCACCGGCACGCCGAACAGCTGCTGCGCCGCGAGCGACGCAAATGTGACGCGCCCCTTCTCGTCGTGCCGCGTGATCATGTCGGTCGCGTTCTCGGCCAGCAGGCGGTAGAGCTCTTCGCCGGCGCGGACTGCGTGCTCCGAACGCCGATAAACGAACTGCACCGTCACCGCCAGCGCGGCCGCGTAGGCCATGGCGCTCACGGCACCGATCAAAGCCAGCAGCGCCGGGGCGAGCGCCAATGGTTGGGCCGCATAGCCGAAGCCCAGCCACTGCGTCACGGCGAGAATCGCCAGCCCCAACCCGGCAACGCAAGCCGCCCAAATGACGATTCGCCGCTCGCTGGCAAGCGCCGCCTCCAGCGGCACGACCACCAGCCAGGGAAGCAGCCACGAAGCAAGACCGCCAGTCAGCCAAGCGCAATAGGTGATCAGCGCGGCGAAGTTTGCCGCCGAGGCAAAATGCGCCGCGGCGAACCGTCCGGTACGCGACAGAAAGATGGCGATGGCGATGGGCGTCAGCAGCCAGACGAAGGCGACCGTAACAAAGAGCGACGGCTTGCCGACGGCGACTAAATAGACCGGAAAGACGCAGAGGGCGATCAGGCCGGCGATCAGATGCGAAGCGATGAAGGATTGGTGACGCGCCGCAGTCAGTTCGTCGCCGCGCGCCGTAACGTGCACGAGCAAGCTGAAATAGGCCGAAAGCCCGCTCATAGTTTCACGACTTAACACGCGCATCTCGGAGCGGGCCGAACACCGCTCGCGTCCCCGGATTGTCTTGGCCCGGACTATAGGCAGTCCGCGCTTAAGGAAGCTTAAAGCGCGCGCCGCGCGCCCTGCATACTGCGCGACCGGAATCGGCGGCGATTGGCGGGACCATCCGCCATTCAATAAATTTTGAGACAATTCTCAAACAGATTGTCACCTGTTTTTAGAACAACGCTAATCATATCCTCATCGCAATCGACCGGAATTTTCGATGCAAACAACTTTATTGATTGCGGTGAAACTCCCTTATTTCCTTTGCGCTATCGTGCCCGCTCTAAGGGAAAGATAGCGGCAAAAAACGCCGCTGGGCTTCAAACAGAGAGGGCAATGCAATGCTGTTCCTTATCAGGACGGCCTTCTGGCTGATGATCATCGTGCTGCTGCTCCCGACCGACGAGCGGCAGCGCAGCGAAGTGTACGGCACCGCGCAAGCGACGGTGCATGACGTCGCCACGTTCTGCGACCGCAATCCGGAAACCTGCGCCAAGGGCAAGGATGCCTTCAGCGTACTCGTGCAGAAAGCGCAGTACGGCGCGCGCATGCTGATGGATCTGGTCAACGGCAAGCACGAATCAGACGGATACTCCGACGGCTACGAGCAGTCTGGTCCGGCACGGCCGTCCTTTTTCGAGCCGGCACGATTCGACATCAGCTCCTCGCAGGACACGCTCGCTCCCGAGGACCGGGAAGAGGCGTGGATGGGACCGGCAGCTTCGGGCATTTGAGGGGGCGCAACACCGCTCGTCTGAGACAGCGAATCGATTTAGCAGGCGAAGCCTGCCAGGGCGCGCGTTCGGGATGGTTTCTGCCCTTTCCCTCCCGAACTGCGCGCCCTCGTCTTTGCGTGAATTGGCGGTCGCAGCACTGGCCCGAGCCTCCTATATTGCAGCCATGGACATGCTGAACCAGACCCGCGCCGCCGCCAGCTTCGAAGATATTTTGGCCGATTTCGAGCTGCTCGACGACTGGGAGGACCGCTATCGCTATGTGATCGAGCTTGGTCGCAAGCTCGATCCCCTGCCCGAATCGCAGCGCACGCCGGCCAACAAGGTGCAGGGCTGCGTGAGCCAGGTCTGGCTTGCCACCCAGGTCGATCGAAGCACCGGCGCCCCTCGCCTGACCTTCATCGGCTACAGTGACGCGCATATCGTGCGCGGGCTGATCGCCATTCTCTTTGCGCTCTATTCCGGCAAGACGGCCGAAGACATCGCCGGCATCGACGCCGCGCAGCGGCTCGCCCAGTTGCACCTCAAGGAGCATCTCACACCGCAGCGCTCCAATGGCCTCATGGCCATGGTCAAGCGCATCCGCACCGACGCCGAAGCGTCGCTCGGCTCACCTACTCTGCATTAGATTCGCCCGGGGTTTCGTTGCGCCAGGCATCGAGCGTTGGCCGATAGTCGTCGCTGCCCCATTGGCGCAGGCGCCGGCGTACCGGCTTCGCCGTCTTTTCGGCGATCAGGCCGTAATGCTTCGCCAGCCGCGTCAGCGCGATCTGCAGCACCACCTTGCCGGCGCGCGCCGGCCAGCCGTTCTCCTTCTCCGCTTCTTCCAGCCCCTTCAGCTCGCAGCAAATATCCACCAGCACGCCCGAGATTTCCGGTCCCACCGCCATCAGCGCGCATCACCCGCTCCTTCGTGGCGATCACCTCGTCGCGCAGCGCTGCCTGGCTAGAAGGCGCTCCCCGCCGCGACTGCTCAGCGCTTACAAAGGGGAGCTTGCCGCACTCAATAGGAGCCGGCGCGAGGATCAGCCGCACTGCACCCGCCGCAGCAATGGTTCTGATTGCGGGTGATGGCGCGGGTGAAACAGATGCGCGGACTCCGCTCGAACGCCCGCGCTCGTGGCAGGCCCGGCCGCGTCGTAGCAAAGGATACGGTCGACGTATCCCCCATCCTCCGACAGCGGCAAGCGCAGCCAGAATAGCACGACATGGTCCCGCCCATCGGCCGGGCCCCGAACCACACCGCTCAGCGGCATGCCCGCTCCCACGACGCGCTCATGCACCCGGCGCCAATATCCGGCTTGGCGGCCTGAAAACACTTCGCCGGCGCTCTTTCCGGTGATCTCTTGGCCGTAGACGTCGTGCAGCCGGGTTCCCGCCAGCCTGA
>JAWOJH010000225.1:0-9672 GCA_046481725.1 Methyloceanibacter sp.
GCCAGCGGCGGCTCCGAGGCCCCCGGTGCCACGCTCGCTGAACAATACTTCCGGACCGATCGCGTAATCCGCACTCACCATCTGACCTTTCCCGAAGTTGCTGCCTGCGCGCAGTTCACCACTTTGCTGCAGCGAGCGCTCCTGTTGCATCATTGCCATGCCACGGCCTCGATCAACGACGCCTGGTGTTCGGCCGCGGCACCGGCGTGACCCCGATCGCGGTGATCGGCTCGACCATCTTCTGGACCTGGCTGTGGGGTCCGCTCGGGCTGCTCATCGCCATGCCCATCACCGTTTGCCTCGCGGTGCTGGGGCGGCATGTCGAGGGCCTGCAATTCTTCGACATACTGCTCAGCGACACGCCTGCCTTGTCGCCCGAGGAGCGCTTCTATCAGCGCGCGCTCACCGGCGACGCCGCCGAGGCGACCTATCACGCCGAGCTGTCGTTGAAGGATCAGAGCCTCGCCGCCTATCTGGACGGCGTGGCGCTGGCCGGGTTGAAGCTCGCCGAGCGCGATGCCGGGCGCGGCCTGCTCGATGCGGAGCAGACCGGTCGCGTCGCCGAGACCGTCAAGGAAATGCTCGACAACCTCGCCGATTTCGAGCCGCGCCGCTGGTTCCGCAAGCTCGGGAGCAAGCCGGAGGCCGGCAAGAACGGCAAGGAGGAGGAGGGCGGCCTCGCCGCGCTCGACGCCGAGGAAAACGCCGAGGACGACCTGCCGGTGGTGCAGCGGCCCGAGCTAGCGCCCGGCTGGGCGGTCGAGGTGCCGGTCCTGTCGATCGGCGGCCGCTCGCCGCTGGACGAGGCCGCGGCCGGGATTCTCTCCGGGGTGTTGAAGAAGCGCGGGCTTGTCGCGGAGACGCTAGGCCCCGAGGCGATTTCCGCCGGCCATATCGCCTCGTTCGCCAAGACCGAGGCGAAGCTGATCTGCCTGTCCTATCTCGGTCTCGGCGAGGGCCCGGCCCATATCCGCTATCTGGTGCGGCGGCTCCGCCGCATTCTGCCGCCGGGTACCCTGATCCTGGTCAGCTATTTCGCCGAGGACGGCGTGCCACGGGCGCGGGAGATGCTCAAGCTGGCCGAGGCGGACGCCTTCGCCACCTCGCTCGACGAGGCGGCCGAGCTCTGCATTAAAGCCGCCAAAGGCGCGCTAAAACCCGGAGCGGAGCCAGAGGCGGCATCGGTCACAGCCGCGCCGCAACCGGACTCCGCCGCCGCGCCGGCGCCGGTCAAGCCAAAGCGCGCGCCTAAAGGTAAATCTCAGACCGCCGCCGCTTGAAGTCGTGCATCTCGACCAAGGTCGAGATCGCCCGCGCGATCTTGGCGCCGCCTTTGACCGAGGGCTCGATGTCGTTGGCGTAGTCGGCGTCGTTGTCGAACATCAGGCGGAGATCGACCACCGGCAGCCCGCGCTTGAACGCCTCGCGCAGGATCGTGTCGTTGAACAGGGCAAGCCCCGCCGCGGCGATTTTGCGCATGCCCGCGTCCTCGTAGCGCGCCTCGTAGATGGTGCAGACGCCGACCGGCAGCTTGCGCGCCGTCACCGCGTCGAGCATGGCGGCGTAGCGCGCGCGGAACGCATCCCGCACCTTGGCGAGCTTGTCGAGCGCCTCGGCCACCGAGCGCGCGCTCTGCTCGATCAGCCCCTTCTCCTGGAGCGCGTCGTTGCCGCCGGCCGAGACGATCAGATGCGTGGCGTCCGTCGGGAGGGTCTTGAGTTGTGTCCTGACGTCGGCGGTGACGGCGCCGTCGACCGCGGTCAGCGTCGCGCTCGAGCCCGAGGGCAGCGCCTCGCGGACCTGCACGATCACGTCGGGGCCCGGGGCGACATAGGCCTTGTTGTCGAAGATCGAGTCGCCGAGCAGCACCACATGCATCATCTTCGATCCTTGCGCCGCGCGTGCCGGCAACGCGCCGGCGCCGGCCAGCAGCGCCATCGAGGCGAGCAGGCTGCGGTGGTCCGGTCGCGGCGTCTCATCGCTCATCCCGTCTTTCTCTCCCTCTAAGTCGCGGAAGGTTTAAAGGGCTAGATCGGCTTCGCGCCAGCCACGGCACGGGCTCGCTGGGCCTGCCCTACGAGCAGCACGATCAGCGCGCCGAGCAGCATCGCGCCCGCCAGATAGAGCAGCGCCCAGGTGAAGGAGCCCGTGGTCTGTCTGATCACCCCGATCAGCACGGGGCTGACCAGCCCGGCGACATTGCCCATCGAGTTGACCAGCGCGAGCCCGACCGCCGCGCCCGTGCCGGTGAGGATCGCCGTCGGCAGCGACCAGAAGGTGCCGACCGCGGCATAGATGCCGAGCGTGGCCAGCGTCAGGGCGAGCATGGTGAGCGAGAGCGATCCCGTGAAGGCCGACCAGGCGAAGGCCGCGCCGCCGATCAGGAGCGGCAGGGCAATGTGCCAGATGCGCTCGCCCGTGCGGTCGGAGCGCGCGCCCCACAGCACCATGAAGATGGCCGCGGCGAGATAGGGAATGGCGGTGAGGAAGCCGATCTGGAGCGGCTCGAGCCCATAAGTCTGGATCACTTGCGGCATCCAGAAGCCGATGCCGTAGAGCCCGCTGACGATGCAGAAAAAGAGCAGTCCCAGCACCAGCACGCGCGGGCGCGTGAGGGCCTGGCCGAGCCCGGCATAACCCACCTCGCGCGTGGCCTTGGCCTCTGCCGCGAGCGTGGCGGCAAGCGCTTGCCGCTCCTCTTGGCTGAGCCAGCGCGCCTCCCCGGGGCCGTCGTCGAGGACGAAGAGCACGACCACGCCGAGCAGCACGGCGGGCAGGCCTTCGATGATGAACAGCCATTGCCAGCCCGCGAGCCCCCACAGGCCGTGCAGTTCGAGCAGCGCGCCGGACACCGGACCTCCCGCCACGGTCGCCAGCGGCACCGCCGCCATGAACAGCGAGACGACGCGCGCCCGCTCGCGTGCCGGGAACCAATAGGTGAGATAGAGAATAATGCCGGGAAAGAACCCGGCTTCGGCGATGCCCAGCAACAGGCGCAGCACGTAGAAGCTCGCCTCGTCATGCACCAGCGCCATGGCCGTGGCGACAATGCCCCAGCTGATCATGATGCGCGCGATCCAGATGCGGGCGCCGAAGCGCTGGAGCGCCAGATTGCTCGGTACCTCGAACAGGATATAGCCGACGAAGAAGATGCCGGCGCCGAGCCCGTAGACCGATGGGCTGAAGCCGAGATCCTCGTTCATGGCGAGCGCGGCGAAGCCGACATTCACGCGGTCGAGGAAATTGACCATGTAGCAGAGGCAGAGAAACGGAAGCAGCCGCCACGCGGCCTTGCGGATGGCCGACAGCCTCGCCTGCTCCTGGCTCATCGCCCCCGTCCTCCCCCAGGCCCGGCCCTCCTTAGCACAACTGAAAGGCAAAGGGCGCAGCGCCGGGACCTGCGCCGCGCATTGGGGTATTGTCGCCTCCACCAGCCAACTGATTCGCAAGCCCGGGAGGTCCTCATGGCTATTCCACTCGACGCCGCGGCCGCAGCCATGCGCGAGGCCATGCGTGAGACGGTGAAGCGTTATTCGCTTTGGTATCTGCTACAGGGCGTCTTGATGGTGGCGGCAGGCGTGCTCGCGCTGATCTACCCGCTGCTCGCCTCGGTCGCCATGGTCTATCTGCTCGCCTGGATCCTGATCGCCAGCGGCCTGCTCCAGGGCATCGGGCTGATCGGCGCGCGCGACGTGCCGCATTACTGGCTGCAGCTCATCTCGGTGGTGCTGGCCATCGTCATCGGCCTGCTCCTGCTCAATCAGCCGGAGAGCGGGCTCCTGGTGATGACCGTGCTGCTGATCGTGTTCTTCATGGTGGAGGGCATTTCCAAGATCATCTTCGCGCTCACCATCAGGCCCTTCCCCAATTGGGGCTGGGTACTGGCGAGCGGCATGGTCGGCATCGTGCTCGCGGTCTATCTCTGGGCCAACATGCCGATCGCCTCGGAATGGGTGCTCGGCATCCTGCTCGGCATCATGCTGGTGAGCGAAGGAGCGGCGCTAGCTTATCTCGCCTGGCACGTGCGCAACAGCTGATCGAAGGGCCGCCTACTCCGCCGTTTCGAGGAAGCGCGAATAGACCCAGCCGACCTCCGCGGTTTGGGGATCGGCAACCTGAACCCAGTTGCCCTTGCGGCCGGTGACGCGGAGCTTGGCGCCCTTCTCCGCGACGCGCAGCGTGTCCGCCGTGGTCGAAGGCGCCGCCCGCACATTGGCGTAGTTTGCCATCGAGACCCACTCTGTTTCCCCGGCGGGAAGCGGCGCGCTGGTCGTGGCAGCCGGGGCCGGCGCCGCTGTCCCGGCATCGCTCGCGGCAGAATCGGCATCGCGCTCCTCGGCGGCCTGGACCGGTTGGTCGGGCTCGGCTTCCGCCGCCTGGGAAGGCCGGTCGCGATTGGTCCAGCCTTCTTTGAGCGACCTGAGCTTCTCCTCGGCGCCTTCGACTCCGAGTCGTCTGGCGTGCTCGTACCAGGCGCGCGCCTCCTCCGGGTCTGCCTTGACGCCGAGCGCGCCAATCTCGTCGATGAAGTCCGGGTCGTAGGTGGCGCCGAGCCGGAGCGCGGCCTCGCCGCTTCCGGCTTCCGCCGCGCGTTTGTAATAGGCGCGCGCGCCGGCGAGATAGCCGACATCGATCATCTTCTGCCCATGCTCGATCAGATCGACGATGCGATCTTTCTCGTCGGCGCGGACGATCAGGGCCGCGCGCGGATCGGGCGCGATCTCGAGCCGCGTCGTGGCGCCTGCCAGCATCGTTCCGTCGGCCGCCATGATTTCGATGCGGAGCTCGGCGTGGCCGCTTGCCGTCTCCGGCAGCCTGAGCTTCAGATCGCCGATCTGGTCCGGCCGCACATTCCATTCCGAGCTGTCATAGGGGCGCCCCTGCGTCAGGGCGGCGCCCTCGGGCAGACCGCGTATGGCGATGACGCTGCGCGCCGGGAGCGCTGCATCGGAATTGACCCCGATATCGAGGGCGGTCTCCTCGCCGGGCTTGGCCTCGATCCGCGTGGGTGCGGTCAGCGCCACCTCGGGCCTCACCTCGATCTCGACCGCCGCCGGCGTCGGGATGACGGGGAGGGCGGCGAGCGAGGCGCGTTGGCTTTCGGCGATCTGGCTATAGTCGACGATGACCGCTGCGGCGGGCGCTCCCGGCAGCTTGATCGCGCCTTGCCAGGCCAGAACGAGGATCGCTGCGGTTGGAACCAGCGAGACGATCAACGCCGCGAGCACCAGCCCGCGATTGGCCATTGCCATGCGCGCTGGTTGCAGTGCCAAGCCTGGCACGGCGAGAGGCTCGGCTACCCCCCGCGTCGCAACCTCGGGCTTCTGCCCTCCTGGCGCGAAGCGCTCCGCCATGGTCGTCGGCGTCGGCTCGGGATGCGCCGGTGCATCGCTCTTGGCTTCGGCTAAGCGCTCAGACAGGCCCGCTGGCCTGACGACGATATCGGACGGACTGAGCATGGAACCCTCCTACGCATCACACAAACGAGAGAGCCTCGACGGGTCTGCCCCATCAATTCTGGTTACGCCCCTTGCTCCATTGCAGATAGGCGCGAAACAGCTCGGCGCGCTCCGCATCGGAGATCGGCCGATCGCGCGAATTGCCCGCCTGGGCGAGAAATGCATCGAAATGGCTGCGCGAAGCCCGATCCGTCGCTTGCTTGGCGCGGTCGATCCACTTTTGCGCCAGCGGCGAGCGCTGCCATTCCTCCAGCACCGCCGCGAAATTGACTTCGCGCCATTTCGGATGGCGCGGCGACGCCAGGAACTGGTCGAAATTGGCGAAGAACCGGTCCACGAATTTGGCGATCTTCTGGTAGCGCACCGAGTCGCCGGGCCAGTTGAAGGAGACGAGCACGGCGCACACCGCCATAGTATCCACGCGCCCGCCGGCCGGTACGAGACCAGGATAGTCCTCATGGGTGAGGGTCGCGGGATAATACTCGTCCTCCAACCCCTCGGCGTAGGGCACCGCCAGCAGCTTCAAGCCGCGCGTGTCCTTGAGCGCGGCGAGCACTGGGGCCGGCTTTCCGGTCACCGCGATCGTCGCGTCGATCTCGCCTGCCTTGAGCTTCTCGATCGCATCGGCGTCGTTGATGTGGACCTCTTCGGCTTCCACGCCGAGCGCCTCGAAGATCAGGCGGCCGGTGATCTCCGCCCCGCTCCCTTGCGGGCCGAAATTGACGTATTTGCCGTTCAGCTCGCGAATATCGTTGATGTCGTCCCGCACGAGGATGTGCAGCTCCTCGTTGAACAGCTTGGCGACATAGGCGATCTGGCTCTTGAGGTTCGGTCCGAGCTCGCCGGTCTTGTCGAAATGCTTGAGCAGATTGGCCTGGGTAAGGCCCATGTCGACGCCGCGCAGGAACATCACGTCCTTGATGTTTTGCTCAGGCCCCTTACCGACCATCGGCAGGACGCGAAGCTTGTCGCCGTCGTCGAGTACCGAAGCGAGGTCCTGGACGATGGCGAGATCGGTGCCGCTTGGGCTGCCGGCCATGATCGTCACCACATTCTCATTCGTCCGCGCCCGGAAATTCTCGCGGGAGCTTTGCGCTGCCGGCGTGTCTTGCTTGGTCTGGTCCTTGGCGCGAGGCGCCGCAGCCGCGGCGATGGCGATCAGACAAAGTCCGAACGCGAGGGCGATACGCATGACAACTCCCTCTGTTTACGAGCGCGCTTCCCTCGTTAATGCCAGTCAGCCCCGCGCGCGCTTATGCGGGGGACGGCTCAGGCGCAGTGCCACGAATTTGCGGGGAGACGGGGCGCTGCTCGGTCGAGCCCTTGCGCGACAGTTCCCCCGGTCGTGCTGCGATCCCTGTTGCGTGGATGGAAAGTGAATTTTCGACTACAGTCAAGTAGTGAAATGCAGCCTGCACAATAATATCACCGTTCTGCCGCCGCGTTGTCTAATTTCCCCGAAGCAGGCCAAGAATAAGGCTACCCCCTCTACTGAGCGGTAGCCAAACAAAAACTTATGCGTTACAGCATGTAAGCTACAACGCCTTGAAGTAAATCTTGACAGCCAGCCAGCCGCCCCGACGCGCTCGAGGCGAGCCGACCAATCAACGTCAATGCATGGCTGCGAGTTCCGACTGACCAGCGCGCGCGACGAGCGGCCTAATCAGCGTCCATTTTCAGCGCGGCGATGAACGCCTCTTGCGGGATGTCGACCTTGCCGAAGCTGCGCATCTTCTTCTTGCCCGCTTTTTGCTTGTCGAGCAGCTTGCGCTTCCGGGTGATGTCGCCGCCATAGCATTTGGCGGTCACGTCCTTGCGCAGCGCGCTGATCGTTTCGCGCGCGATCACCTTGCCGCCGATCGCCGCCTGGATCGGGATCTTGAACATGTGGCGGGGGATCAGGTCCTTCAGCTTCTCGACCATCGCCCGGCCGCGCTGATCGGCGCGCGAGCGGTTGACGATGATCGACAGCGCGTCCACCGGCTCGTCGTTGACCAGCAGCGCCATCTTCACCAGGTCGCCCTCCTCGTAGCCGATGATGTGATAGTCGAAACTGGCATAGCCGCGGCTGACCGATTTCAGCCGGTCGTAGAAATCGAACACCACCTCGTTCAGCGGCAGCTCGTAGACCACCATGGCGCGCGATCCGGCATAGGTCAGGTTCTTCTGCCGGCCCCGGCGGTCCTCGCAGAGCTTGAGCACGGCGCCAAGATGCGTGTCCGGCACGAGGATGGTGGCCTCGATCCAGGGCTCCTCGATTTTGGCGATCTTCTGGGGCTCCGGCATGTCCGCTGGATTGTGCAGCTCCAGCATTGTGCCGCCGGTGAGATAGACCCGATAGATGACGCTCGGCGCGGTGGCGATCAGGTCGATATTGAACTCGCGTTCGAGCCGCTCGCGGATGATCTCTAGATGCAGCAATCCGAGAAAGCCGCACCGGAAGCCGAAGCCGAGCGCCGCCGAGGTTTCCATCTCGTAGCTGAAACTCGCATCGTTCAGCCGGAGCTTGCCGACCGCCTCGCGCAAATTCTCGAACTCGGAGGCATCGACCGGGAACAGGCCGCAGAACACCACGGGCTGTGCCGACTTGAAGCCGGGAAGGGCGGTCGTGGCGGGGCGCTTCTCCTCGGTGACGGTATCGCCCACCCGCGTATCGGCGACCTGGCGGATCGAGGCGGTGAAGAAGCCGATCTCGCCGGGCCCGAGCCGGTCGCGCATCTCCTGCTTCGGGCGAAAGATGCCGACCCGGTCGATCTGATAGGAGCCGCCGGTCGCCATCAACCTGATGCGCTGGCCTTTGGTCAAGACGCCGTCGAAGATCCGCACCAGAACGACGACGCCGAGATAGGCGTCGTACCAGCTATCGACCAGCAAGGCCTTGAGCGGCGCCTGGGCGTCGCCTTTGGGCGGTGGCAGGCGGTGCACGATCGCCTCCAGCACCTCCGCGATCCCGAGTCCGGTCTTGGCCGAGATCTCGAGCGCGTCATGCGCATCGAGCCCGATCACGTCTTCGATCTGCTGGCGCACCCGGTCGGGCTCGGCCGCGGGCAGGTCGATCTTGTTGAGCACCGGGACCACTTCGTGATTGTTGTCGAGCGCCTGATAGACGTTGGCGAGCGTCTGCGCCTCCACGCCTTGCGTGGCATCGACCACAAGCAACGACCCCTCGCAGGCGGCAAGGCTGCGGTTCACCTCATAGGCGAAATCGACATGACCAGGCGTGTCGATCAGGTTCAGCTCGTAAAACTCGCCGTCCTTGGCCCGATAGCCGAGCCGCACGGTCTGCGCCTTGATGGTGATGCCGCGCTCCCGCTCGATATCCATGGAGTCCAGCACCTGCTCCTTCATCTCCCGCGCGGTAAGGCCGCCGCAGAGCTGAATCAGCCGGTCTGCCAGGGTCGACTTGCCGTGATCGATATGGGCGATGATGGAGAAGTTGCGGATGCGGGAAAGCGGCGTCGTCTCGGATTGACTCATGAGCGGCTTGGTACGGGAGGGGATGCCCAAGGGTCAAGCGCGGCCGGTCACAAATGCGGCGAAACCTGGGGTGGAACCGCCCTATTGTCGCGGCTGTTGGGGGGTAGGGGCTGGGGCCGACGCAAAACCAACAACCGGAGTGATTCCATGCTGAAGAAATTCGTTCTCGCCGCCGCCGTGACCGGCCTTGTCGCCGGTGTTTCGATCCCGGTGATGGCCGGCCCGGTTATGACCGACAAGAGCGGTTGCCGTCAGGCTGCCAAGGCCAAGTTCCCCGGCGATCTGAAGTCGCGTCACGCCTACAAGAAGGAATGTAAAGCCGCTTGGAAGGCCACGGCCCAGGGTAAGCGGGGCGGCCTTTTCAAAAAGTCGGCCTGAGCCTCGCCGCCATCGGAAAGCGGAAGGGACCCCCTCGTGGGTCCCTTTTTCTTATGGCTGTCATAAGAGGCTATGGCTGTCACAAGAGGCTGGTGAGACGAACCGCCCCATTGTCCGCAGACCCAGGTTGAAGACATTGGCGCCCGGAGCGAGAATCAACGGAGGAACGAGAATGCTCAAGAATGTATTTTTTGCTGCGATTGCTGCCGGACTAGGTCATAGACCCATAAAGGGGATTCCCGAATCGGTCGAACGCTGATTCAACATTCTCAAGCAAGGGAGGGTTGAGATGGCGCGCTTCGATCTGACGGATTTCGAATGGTCTGTGATTCAGCCTCTGCTGCCGAATAAGCCGCGG
>JAWOJH010000091.1:0-19710 GCA_046481725.1 Methyloceanibacter sp.
TCGAAGATCGAGGCCGGCCGCATGACGCTGGACGTCGGCAGTGTCGATCTCGCCGACATCGTCGCGGACAGCATGAAGGTGGTGAGCCAGGCCGCAGGCGAGCGCAATATCACGCTCGAACGTCACGGGCCGCAGCATCTGGTGCTGGAAGCGGACCGGCGCGCGCTCAAACAGGTCTTCCTGAACCTCCTGTCCAACGCCGTGAAATTCACCCGCGACGGCGGCAGCGTCGACGTGCATCTGTCGCGTTCGCGCGGCCATGTAAAAATCTCGATCAAGGATACCGGCATCGGCATTGCCGAGACCGACATCGCCAAGCTCGGGCGCCCCTTCGAGCAGGTGGAGAACCAGTTCTCCAAGAGCCATCAAGGCAGCGGACTTGGCCTCGCCATCTCGCGCGCGCTGATCGAGTTGCATGGCGGCAGCTTGCGCATCACCAGCCGCGAACGCCAGGGCACGACCGTTACCTGCACCCTCCCCGTCCGCCCGGTGATCGCCGACGAAGCCCCGCAACTCGCCGCCTCCGCCTGAGCTTCGGGCCGGGCCCGCAGCACCGGGCGGCGTCACTTCGGCATTTGACTAAACTTTGCATCTAAATCGACGAAACATCGGCGCTTTTTGGCGATGTTAACGCTGGCGCGGACTTCCTCTTCATCGCCACCTGGGCTCCTCATTTCGGGACCTTTCCCCGCCCCACCATGCCAGCTCGTCAATGACGGAGGGGACCATGGACGAGCGAGAGACCCGGAGAAGCGCGCCTCTGGTCTGCGTTACCGACGGCAAGCACCATGTGCGGCGTTTCCTGCTGGAAGTCCTGAGCGAGTTCGATTTCACCCTTTACGAATGCGTCGAGCCTGCCGAACTGGCCGATGCGCTGGAAGCGAGAGCGCCGGACCTCGTCGTGCTGGGTTTGACGGCCGGAAGCATCACCGCGGGCGAAATGCTCCGCACGCTGGCCGCGCGGGACTTCGATGGCAAGGTGCTTCCCTTCGCCCAGCGCGACTCGGAGATCGTCAAGCCGATCCGCGAACTCGCCGAACAACTCGGCATCGCCCTGCTACCACCCCTCTTGATGCCGTTCGGCAAGGCGCGCCTGCGCGAGAGCATCGCCATCCTCCTACCCGAAGAATCGTCCGGTCCGCTGGTGGACATTGCCGAAGCGGTGCGCTGCGGCTGGATCGAACTCTGGTATCAGCCGAAGATCGATGCCCGTACCGTCGTCACCCGTGGCATCGAAGGCTTGCTGCGCATCCGCCATCCAGCCTGGGGCATCGTGCCCCCGGCCTATCTCGGGCGGGCCGATAGCGATCCGCATTTTGTTACTCTGTCGGAACAAGTCATCGGCCGGGCCGTCGAGGATTGGCACTATTTTTTCGCCCAACGCGGGCCGATCGAAACGTCGATCAATTTGCCGATGGCGTTCCTGCGAGATCCGGATTCGATTAGCCGGCTCTGCCGGCAACTCCCCGACAACGCCGCCTTCGACGGCCTCATCGTCGAGATCAACGGTACCGATGTCGTGCGCGACCTCGACTTGGCCAAGCAGCTCGCCGGTCAACTTCGCCTGCACAAGATCGCCATCTCGATCGACGATCTCGGAGCCGAGTGGCTCTCACTCACGGGGCTGCGCAATTTTCCTTTCGTCGAGTTAAAGGTCGATCGCCGCTTCGTCGTTGGCTGCGCCGGGGACCGGATGAAGCAGTCGCTCTGCCGGCGCATCCTGGATCTCGCCGACGGCTACGGCGCGCGCACCGTGGCTGAAGGCATCGAGAGCTGGGCGGATTTCCTGGCCGTGCGCGAGATGGGCTTCGACCTGGTGCAGGGCTTCCTGTTCGCCAAGCCGATGAGCGCCCAGAAATTCGCCGAGACTTGCTGGGCGACGGCACAAAATTGTTTGCCAGCGCCAAGATCACCGCTCAGGAACGAGCTGGCTTTCGCTGACTATTCCGGGATACCGCATCGCCTGGAAAGATCAGACCACAATGCGCTCGAAAGCGTCGTGCACCGCGGCGAGCGTATCCTTAAGTGAGGCTTCCAGCGTGACGAAGTCCGGCATGTCCGAGGCTCGCGCGAGCAGATCCTTCAGCGCGCGGGGCGCCTCCGCGGCGACGAACGGCTTGTCCAGACAAAGCCTGAGCACCTGGGTCAGGGTGTGGTAAAGCCGCGCCGCGGGCACGAGAATTTCGGCGTCGCCCGGCGACAGCACGCCAGCGGCGGAGAGCTTGGTCAGGGCGAACTCGCTGTTCTGATCGAGCACGTCCGGATGCTCCGCCGCGCTGACCACCTGGAGGAACTGGGCGATGAACTCAAGATCGATCAGTCCGCCCGGCGCCTGCTTCAGGTCCCAGATTTCGCCATAGCCCTTCTCCCCGGCGATCTTGGCGCGCATCGACCTGACATCTGCCGCCACCGAAGCCCGGTCGCGGCTGCTGCCAAGCACGTCCCCGATCGTTGCATTGATTTGCCGCCGCAGCGCCCCCGAACCCGTCACCACGCGGGCGCGGGTGAGCGCCAGATGTTCCCAAGTCCAGGCCGAGCCGCGTTGATAGGCGTCGAAGCTCGAGAATTTGGTGGCGACGGGTCCCTGGCTGCCGGACGGCCTGAGCCGCATATCGACCTGATAAAGCGAGCCCTCCGCCGTCTCCGCCGAAAGCGCCGCGATCAGGCGCTGGGTGAAGCGCGAATAATATTGCGCCCCCGGCAGACTTTTCGGCCCGTCGGACTGCGCCCCGTCGCCCTCATAGTCGTAGACCAGGATCAGGTCGAGGTCGGAGCCCGCCGTCATTTCCCGGCCGCCCAGCTTGCCCATGGCGACGATCGCCGCCTGCCCGTCCGGCATCCGCCCATGCGTCGCGACCAGCTCGTCCTCGACCCGGCGCGCAATCGCTTCGATCAACGTCTCGGCCAGCCCGGCATAGGCGGCGCCGGCCTGCCGCGCCGAGAGCGTTCCCGAGATCACCCGCACGCCGATGAGAAAGCCTTGCTCGCGTCCGGTGATGCGCGCCCGGTCGAGCGCGTCCTGATAGTCGGTCGCTTCGGCGATGGCGCGATCCACCAGTTCCTTCAGCTTGGCCGGTGTCGGGACCGTGCCGAAGAAGCCGGGATCGAGCACCGCATCGAGCAGACGCGGCCTGCGGCCGATAATCCGGGCAAGCCGCGGCGCCGTTCCCATGATGTCGGCGACCAACCGCAGCAGAGATGGATTGGCGGCGAGCAGCGAGAATAGCTGAAGCCCGGCCGGCATGCCCGCGATCACGCGATCGAACGTCGCGAGCGCGAGATCGGGCTCGGCGCTCCGGCCGAATGCGTCCAGCAGGGAAGGCAGGAATTCGGTCAGCCGCTCGCGCGCCTTGGCGCTCCGCGTCGCGGCATAGCGGCCCGACTGCCAGGCGCGGATGGCGGCAATCGCCGCCCCCGGGTTGCGAAAGCCGAGCCGCTCCAGGCTGGCCAGCGCCGCCGGATCGCTTTCATCGGCGGAAACCACCAGGGTCGGCGCCGCACTCGGCATGTCCGGGAGCTTCTCGAACAAGGCACCGTAATGACTTTCGACCCGCTTGAACCGGCCGATCAGCGCCTCGCCGAACGCATCGGTATCGTCAAACCCGGAGAGCCTGGCGACACGGTCGAATTCCGTTCGCTCCGCCGGGATAATGTGGGTTTGCAGATCGCCGACCATCTGCAGCCGGTTCTCGATGCCGCGCAAAAAAAGATAGGCCTCGGTGAGATCCTTCGCCGCCTCCGCCGCGATCCAACCGCCTGCTGCGAGCCGTTGCAAGGTTTCGACAGTCCCACGGGTTCTAAGCTCCGGGTGGCGCCCTCCCGCGATCAGTTGCTGCGTCTGGGCGAAGAACTCGATGTCGCGGATCCCGCCCCGCCCTAGCTTGATGTCATGCCCTTCCACGGCGATCGCACCGTGGCCCTTGAATTCGTGTACGCGCCGCTTCATCGCGTGGATGTCGGCGATCGCCGCATAGTCGAGATATTTGCGCCAGATGAACGGCGAGAGCTGGCGCAGAAACTCCTCGCCCGCCGCGATGTCGCCCGCCGCGACGCGCGCCCTGATCAGGGCCGCGCGTTCCCAGTTCTGGCCGAAGCTCTCGTAATAGGTCAGGCCCGCCTCGACCGAGAGCGCAATCTGCGTAGCGCCGGGGTCCGGCCTCAACCTCAGATCGGTGCGGAACACATAGCCGTCGGCAGTGTGCTCCTGGAGCAAGCGCACCAATTCCCGGGTCATCCGCACGAAGAAGGTGGAGGGCTCAATGTCCGGCTTCAATCCGGCGCGCTGCGCGTCGTAGAAGACGATCAGGTCGATATCGCTGGAATAGTTCAGTTCGCGGGCGCCTAGCTTGCCCATGGCGATCACGAAATAGCCCGGCGTAGACTCGGCGCCATCCGCTTGCGCGACGATCTGACCAGACTCGCGCGCCTTGCGGAACAGGAACGCGGTTGCCTGTTGCAGCACCGCATCGCCGGCATCGCTCATGGCGGCGAAACTTGCCTCCGCCGGCCACACGCCGCCAAGCTCGGCGAGACCGGTCAGCAGCGCTACCCGCCGCTTGAATCGCCGCAGCAAGGTGGTCACCTGTTGGGTGGATGAGGTTGCGGCAAACTCCTCGGCGAGCGCAATGCGGGCTTCCGCGAGCTGCGCCTCCGGATCGCGCGACAGGCACTCGGCAAGCAATCGAGGCTCGCGCAACGCCAGCGATGCGAGATACGGAGAAGCGGAGAACGCGCCGTGGAGCAGATCGCGCACCTTGGGGTTCTCGATCAGTTCCGCTGCCGGGGCGAGATCGTCCGCGCCGCAAAACGCCTTGGCGAGCGTTTCGAGGGCGTCGTCGCCCCGTGCCGCATCGTAGACACGAGGGGTTTGGCTAATGCGCTCGACGAACGCCGTCACGCGGTTCTGATCTCTGCTCCTGCGGGCGCCTGCTGAGCCGCCCCATTGACCAGCGCCTCGCCGTCCGCCGGCAAGACGAGAACAACTCTGAGCCCGGGATCGCTATCTTCCAGTCTCAGGCTGCCACCATGCAGTCGCGCAACCGCCGCGACAAGACTCAAACCGAGGCCGCTGCCGGGCTCGGAGCGGCTGGCTTCGAGCCTGACGAAGCGGCCAAGCACCCGCTCCCGGTCGGTCAGCGGCACGCCCGGCCCCCGATCGGTTACGGCGATCTCCACCACCGGGCCACGCGCCACGGCGCTGACCTCGACCTCCGGCTTGCTTGCGCCGCCGCTCTGCCCGCCCTCCGCCGTTCCATATTTGATCGCATTGTCGATCAGATTGGCGATAGCCTGGCCGATCAGCTGCCGGTCGGCGCGAATATAGACCGGCGCCTCCACCCGGGTCCGCAATTCGAGTCCGCGCTCCTCGGCGACCGGCTCGTAGAGTTCGGCCACGTCGCGCAGCAGCGCCGAGACATCCAAGCTCTCCCGATTTTCGCCGCCGGCGCCGGCCTCGATCCGCGCGATCGACAAAAGCGCGTTGAAAGTCTTGATCAGACCGTCCGCCTCCTCGATGGTCCGCTCCAGCGCCTCGCGATAGACCGGCTCGCCATAGGGCTCGCGCAACGCCCCCTCGACGCGATTGCGCAGACGGTTGAGCGGCGTCTTGAGATCGTGGGCGATATTGTCCGAGACCTCGCGCAAGCCGGCCATCAATTGTTCGATGCGCGCGAGCATCAGGTTGAGACTATCCGACAGACGGTCGAGTTCGTCGCCCGAGCCGGTGACCGGCAGGCGCCGGCCGAGATCGCCTTCCATGATGGTCCGCGTGGTGGCCGCCAGCGCATCGATCCGGGTCAGCAGCTTGCGGCTCACCCAGTAGCCGCCGCCAATACCGAACAGGGCCATGACGCCCAGCCCCCACAACATCGCCGAACGCACCAAGCGCGCGAGCTGGCGGCGATCTTCGATGTCGCGGCCGACGATCAGCCGGTAGCCGCTCGGCAAGCGGAACACATTGGCGAAGGCAAGCCGGTTTTCGACGCCGCCCTGCGCCGGGCGCCGGTACACGAACTCGACCGGGCCGAGACTGTTCCAGAGATCGGGGGTGACGGCGCTGAGATTGCCGGCGAGCCGGCGGCCTTCGCTGTCGGCCACCAGATAGAGGCTGTTGCCCGGCGTGCCGCTGCGCTCGGCCACGGTGCGCACCAGCCGGTCGAGCCCGCCCCCCCGGTATTGCTCGGCGAGACCCTTCAACTCGGCGTCGATCGTCTGGCTGAGCTGCTGCGACAGCAGCACCGTCGTGTTCCAGTAAATATAGGCAATGGCGACGATGGCAGCGGCGCTGAACAGCGCGAGATAAGTCAGCGATAGGCGAAATGTGGTGGTCCGGAAGAGCTTAGTGAGCGCTGTCACGGATGGTGTAGCCGGCGCCGCGGACCGTGTGCAGGAGGGGATCTCCGAAGTTCTTGTCGATCTTCGACCGAAGCCGGGAAATGTGGACGTCGATGACATTTGTCTGCGGGTCGAAATGATAGTCCCAAACGTTCTCGAGCAACATGGTACGGGTTACCACTTGGCCCGCGTGTTTCATCAAATATTCGAGCAGGCGAAACTCGCGCGGCTGCAACATAATCGCTTCGCCGGCCCGCGTCACCTTATGTGAGAGCCGGTCGAGCACGAGATCCCCGACCTGGAAGCGCGTGCTCCCCTCCTCCGGCGATTTGCGCCTGGCCAGCGCCTCGATGCGGGCCAGCAATTCGCTGAAGGCGTAGGGTTTGGTGAGGTAATCGTCGCCGCCGGCGCGCAGGCCCTTGACCCGGTCGTCGACCTCGCCGAGCGCACTCAGGATCAAAGCGGGGGTGCCGATCTCCTCGGCGCGCAGTGCGCCAATCACCGTGAGCCCGTCGCATTTGGGCAGCATCCGGTCGACGATCAGCACGTCGTAGGCATTGGCTCTCGCCAGATCGAGTCCGGCCTGGCCGTCCCCAGCATATTCGGCGACATGGCCGGATTCCTTCAGCGCCCGCTTCAGGAAATTTGCCGTCTCTTGATCGTCCTCGATGACCAGCACACGCATGATCGAAGGTCTCCCTGGCGTTGCTCTCTTGGCTGCGGGGCGGAGCTTTCTGCCTCAAGAATGGGGGCGGGCGGCGCGGTGGGGGGAAACCGCGCCGCCCTCCAGCGTAGAAGGCGGATTAGGCCTTCTTCAGGGAAAGCGCCACGAAGCGCGTCTGGTCGCCGGACTTAACTTGCATCAGGACCTTGACCGTGTCCTTGTCCGTCTTGGCGCCGTCCATCGCCTTCTTGACACCGGCGGTGACATCGGCGGGTTGGGACACATCGACTCCAGCGACCTGAAGAATGACGTCGCCGGGCTTGAGGCCCTTGTCGGCGGCGTCGCTCGCTGGATCGACCTCGGTAATCACCACGCCCTGATCCCCCGCACCGGGGAAGCTGGCGGCGGGCGCGACCGATAGGCCCAGATTCTTCATCGGCTGCCCGGCATCCGGTGTCTTCTCCGGCTCAACCGCGGCAAGCTTCTTGCTGTTCGGGAACGTACCGAGCTTCATGGAGAGCTGGCGCTTGTCGCCGTAGCGCACGATCGACAGATTGACATCTGTGTTCGGCTGCAGCTCGGCGATCTTGCGGGCGAGATCGCGCGAGTCGCTGATCTTGTCGCCGTTCACCTCGACGATCACGTCGCCGGCCTTCAGGTCTTCCTTGGCCGCAGGACCGTCCTCGGTCACCTTGGTGATCATGGCACCCTTGGCTTCGGTCATGCCGATCGAGTCGGCGATGTCGTCGCTGACATTCTGGATGACCACGCCGAGCCAGCCGCGATCGACCGTGCCATGGTTCTGCAGATCGGACACCACTTCCTTCACCAGCGCCGCCGGGACCGCGAACGCGATGCCGACATTGCCGCCCGAGGGCGAGAAGATGGCGGTGTTCATGCCGACCACCTGGCCATCTAGGTTGAAGGAGGGACCGCCCGAATTGCCGCGGTTCACCGCCGCATCGATCTGGAGATAGTCGTAAGGACCGGAGCCGATGTCCCGGTTGTGGGCCGAAATGATGCCGGCCGTCACCGTGCCGCCCAGGCCGAACGGATTGCCGACTGCGAGCACCCAATCGCCGACCCGTGGGTCCTTGGTGGTAAACTCGACGAACGGGAAGGTCTTGTTCTCCTTGGTCACCTTGATCAGCGCCACGTCGGTCCGCGGGTCGGAGCCGACCATCTTGGCGGGATATTTCTCGCCATTGTCGAGCGTGACCGTGATGTCCTCGGCGTCCTCGACCACATGATTGTTGGTCACGACGAAGCCGTCGGCCGAAATGAAGAAGCCGGAGCCCTGCGCCAGGCTGGGCGTGGGCCGGCTCGGCGCCTGCGGCATGCCTTTGCGGAACTGTTTGAAGAAATCGTAGAGCGGATTGTCCGGCGGCAGATCCGGCATGCCCGGCATGCCCGGAAGCGGCATCTCGTTCTCGGCGACCTTGACGTCGCCCTTGACGTTGATGCTGACCACCGCCGGGCTCACCTTCGCGACCAGGTCGGCAAAGGTCAAAGGCGCGCGGCCGAAGGGCGTTTCGATGGTCGGCGGGGTCACGGTCTCCGCCGCGGCAAACGGCATGCTGTTGCCAAGCATCAGCCCCAATCCGCTCGTGGCGATCAGGGCGGCGGCCGCGAGAAGCACCGGCTTGCGGGTCAAGCGCCGCGAGCTTTGGCTCTCATTCGCGACAGAGCTCTGGTCAGATTTCATAAGGCACCTCTCTCCTGAATTTGGAAATCCCGCGAGATAGCCTTGCATCGACAAGGGAGCCAGGCATCTGGTTAGGACATATAAGCGTTCGCCGATTACGCCGCCGTTTCGGGGGCATTAAATTTCAGTAAGGTTGCTGGCGGAAACCGGCCCTCGGCAAGGCGTTCCGCGCCCTTCCCTTAGCTTAAGCCTCAATTCTCGTCCAGCAGCCGCTTCAGCCTGCGGCGCTCGCTTGCACTGAGCGGCGTCAGGCGTTTGGCCGCCGTCTCGCGCCGCCGGTAGGCAAGCCAAATCAAGAGCAGCGCCCCGGCGAACACCACGGGCGTCGCGAACCAGAGCAGCAAGGTCTGTTGTGACAGCCGCGGCTTCAGCAGCACGAATTCGCCGTAGCGTGCCACGACGAAGTCGGCGATCTCTTGGTCGCTGTCGCCGGCCTTCAGCCGCTCTCGCACCAGCAATCTGAGATCCTTGGCCAGAGGCGCATCGGAATCGTCGATCGACTGGTTCTGGCAAACCAGGCAGCGCAAGCCCTCGGAGAGCGCCCGGGCGCGCGATTCGAGCGCGGGGTCGGCTAGCACCTCGTCGGGCTGGAGCGCCTGAGCAGGCGCCCACGCCATGGCGGTCGTCAGCCAAGCCATAAGCAAAAACAGGGGCAGGCGGCGAAACATGGTCATTCGCCCGCGGGCAGCGGCGCCGGCTTCGGCTGAGCGCGCCGCGGAGCGCCGACCCGCAAGCGCCGGTCCGAAAGCGATACGGCCCCGCCGATGAACATGACGGTGGCGCCCAACCAGATGAGATAAACTAGCGGATTGAAATAGAGCCGAATCGCATAGGCGCCGTCTTTCAATTCGTCGCCCAGCACCGCATAAAGATCGCCGCGCCAGTTCGAATAGATCCCGGCTTCGGTCGTGCCGCTCTGCTCGACGGCGAATTCGCGTTTGGACGGCTCGAGCTCGGTGACGAATCTGCCGTTCCGCTCGACCGCGAACACCCCCACGCGCTCCCGGTAATTCGGCCCTTGCCGCGGCGCGACGCCTTTGAACGTAAGCGCGTAGCCGGCGATCTCCGTCGTGTCGCCCGGCTTCAGCGCGAGAATATCCTCGGTCCGCCAGGCGGTCGTGGCGACGATACCGATCACCGCCAGCCCGACCCCGGCATGGGCCAGCGCGGTGCCGTAGGCCGAACGCGGCAGATTGCGCAGCCTGCGCCAAATCTCGCTCCCCGAAGCGCCGCCGAGCTTCACCCGGTAGCCGATCTCGGTGAGCGCGCCGAGGACGAGCCAGAGCCCGAGCCCGACACCGAATGGTGCGAGCCACGGTCCCCGCCGTTGCAACGCCAGCAGCAAGACGCTGGCTGCGAGCGCCACAACTGCCGCCGCCATCAGGCGCTGCGCCGTTGCCAGCAAGTCTCCCCGCTTCCAGGCCAGCAGCGGTCCGAACGGCACCGCGATCAACAGCGGCACGATCAGCGGCACGAAGGTGAGATTGAAGAAGGGCGGCCCGACCGAGATCTTGTCGCCGGTCAGCGCTTCGAGCGCGAGCGGATAAAGCGTGCCGACAAACACCGCGGCGCAGGCCGTGGTCAGCAGCAGATTGTTGACGACGAGACTACCCTCGCGGCTGATCGGCGCGAACAGGCCGCCTTGCGCAAGCAGCGGCGCCCGCCAGGCGAACAAGGTGAGCGCGCCGCCAACGAACACGGCCATGATCACCAGAATGAAGATGCCGCGCTCCGGATCGACGGCGAAAGTGTGCACCGAGGTGAGCACGCCGGAACGGACCAGGAAGGTCCCGATCAGGCTCAAAGAGAAGGTGACGATGGCGAGCAGGATGGTCCAGACTTTCAGCGCGTCGCGCTTCTCCATCACCAGCGCCGAATGCAACAGCGCCGTGCCCACCAGCCAGGGCATGAAGGAGGCGTTCTCCACCGGGTCCCAGAACCAGAACCCGCCCCAGCCAAGCTCGTAATAGGCCCACCACGATCCCATGGCGACGCCGAGCGTGAGGCACATCCAGGCGGCCAGGGTCCACGGCCTCACCCAGCGTGCCCAGGCGGCGTCGATGCGCCCCTCGATCAGCGCCGCCACGGCGAAGGAGAACGCCATCGAGAATCCGACATAACCCGCATAGAGGAAGGGCGGATGGAAGGCGAGCGCCGGGTCTTGCAGCACCGGGTTTAGTCCCTGCCCGTCGAACGGCGCCGGATCGACGCGGATGAAGGGATTGGAGGTGGTGACGATGAACAGCAGAAAGGCGGCAGAGATCGCCCCTTGCACGGCCAGCACATTGGCCTTGAGTTCGCGCGGCAGATTGCTGCCATAGGTCGCGACGCCGGCGCCGAACAGCGCGAGGATCAACACCCACAGCACCATCGAGCCTTCGTGATTTCCCCACACGCCGGAGACCTTGTAAAGCATCGGTTTGGCGGAATGCGAGTTCTGCCAGACATTCAGCACCGAGAAATCGGAAGTGACATAGGCCGTGGTGAGCGCGATGAACGAAATCGCCACCAGGATGAATTGCACCTGCGCCGCGGGTACGGCCACGGCGGCCAGTTGCGGATCGCGCAGGCGCGCGCCGATCAGCGGCAGCGCCGCCTGTACGAAGGCGACCCCGAGCGCCAGAATCAGCGCGTAATGCCCGGTCTCCGCGATCATCTCCCGCTACATATCCTCAGTTTGCCTGACCCTGCGGGTCGCCGTCGTCGTCGCGCCACACGCCATGCGCCTTCAGCTTCTTGGCGACCTCCGGCGGCATGTAATTCTCGTCGTGCTTGGCAAGCACGGCGTCGGCGCGGAACACGCCGTCCGGCTCGAGCATGCCTTCGGCGACCACCCCCTGCCCTTCGCGGAACAGGTCCGGCAGCACGCCGGTGAACGCGACCGGCAGCGTCTTGGCCTGGTCGGTGACGACGAAGCGGATCGTGGTGCCCTCGCCGCGCACCACGCTGCCTTCCTCGACCAGACCGCCAAGCCTGAACCGGATGCCCGGCGCGATGTTCATCTCGGTCACGTCGCTCGGGCTATAGAAAAACACGATCGAGTCGCGCATGGCGAACAGCACCAGGCCCACCGCCACGCCGAGCACGGCAAGGCAGGTGCCGATCAATATGCCTCTGCGCTGCTTGCGGGTCATGACTTCAATCCAAGCTCGGCGGCGAGCCGGTCGAGTTGCTCCAGCGCCTGCGCATCGCCGCTGAACTGACTCTGGGCGCGCTGTAGCGCCTTGCGGGCGTCGTCCTTGCGGTCGAGCACGCTATAGGCGCGCATGAGCTTAAGCCAGCCGGGAAGATCGTTGCCGTCTTGGTCTAGCCGCCCGGCAAGACCTTGCACCATCTGCTCGACCATCGCCTCACGCTCGACCGGAGTCATATTTTCGGCGGCGGCGATATCCGCGGTGCTCGGTCCGCGCTCCGTGCTCGGCGCGTCACCCTGCACCGGCGTGCCGGACAGTTGCGCCTGGGCGTGGGCGATTCGCGTCTCCACCATCGCCCGCCAGGGCGCCTCCGCATCGGTCATGCCCAGCAGCGCCTGCCAATCGGCGATGGCCTCGGCAAAGCGCCCGTCCTGCTCCTTGGCGATCGCCAGCAGAATGCGCGGCTCGGTCAGCGTGCCGTCGAGTTCCAGCGCCCGTGCCAGGGCTTGCCGCGCGCGCTCGGTCACCACGCCATCATTGGCGAGCACCAGCGCCTGGCCTTGCCCGGACAACCGCTTGGCCGACTCGCCGAGTAGCCTGTTCGCCTGGGCATAGGCGTCCGCCGCCTCGTGATAGCGGCGCCAGCCCATATAGACCGGGGCGATCACCTCCCAGCCTTGGCCTTCTTCGGGATATTCTCGGAGGCGCGCTTCGACTTTGGCGACCAGGGCCGCGAGGTTTTGGTCGCTCGCCGGATCCTGGAGACGCGCGGCGAGCGGCTGGTCGGGCAAGCGCGGCGAGCCGTATGCGAGATAGAAACCGAGCGCGAGCAGCGGCACGGTGAGCGCCACGCCAACCAGCGCCACCCGCGACCTTGTCTCGCTGGTCTGGTCGAGCGCGGCTTCGCGCGCTTTGCTGTCGGCGGCGAGCAGTCTTCGCGAGATCTCGATCCGCGCGGCTTCCGCCTCGGCTTCGCCGATCAGCCCGCGCCCGCGATCGGCCTCGATCTCCGCGAGCTGATCGCGATAGACCGCGGCGTCGAACCCCTCGGGCGCGCACTCCGCCTGCCGCGCGGCGAGCGGCCGCAACAGGACGAGAAGCACGATCGCCGTAAGCACGGCAAGGATGACCCAGATCAGCACGGGGGAACCTTAAGCCTCCGCTCGTTTGCAGGAATGCTAGGCATAGGAAATGGCGGGAGGGGCGGCAAGGGCGCCCGGTGCCGCAAGGATTAAATCGCGGCAATCTCAACCAAAACGCCGTATCGGCGCTAACCCACGGTCTGCCAGGTGCCGTCGGGCTGGCGACAGGCCGTGCCGCGCGCCGTTTGCGGCTCGCCGCCTATATAAATTGTGTGGGTGTAAGGCCGGCAATGCTGGCTGCCCTGCTGATAGGGCTTGCCCGGGACGATCTGGCCTCGATGCTGGGTCTGGGGATTGTTCCAGGGCGTCGGCTGACCCGGCTGGCCATACTCCAGGGCCTGAAATTCGGCCGCAGCGGCGATCCGGCGGTCTTCTTCGTCGAGTGCCCGGCCGATCTGGTTGCCGATGATCCCGCCGGCCAGCGCGCCGATCGCCACACCCGGAATACGGTTGTTACGGCCGCCGATGGCCGCGCCCGCGGCACCGCCGGCCACCGCGCCGACGATGGTTCCGGTGCCCTGCTTGTTGCCCGGACCGCAGGCGGCCAGCAGCATTGGCAGAATGAGCGTAAGTGTGACGATGGGTGCCCGTCTCATCGCATCCCCCTTCGGCCCGCGACAGGTGGCCGCCCGGCAAGAGACTTAAGCCAAGTCTAATCGTGCCAGCCTGTCCTTAACAAATAACAATTCTGGCCAAATTAGGTTGCGGGCCGCGAAAATGGCGGAAAATCAAGCCGCCGGCAGCTCCAGCCGGGCTCGCAAGCCCCCTTCCGGCGAGGGCTCCAGCGCGAACCGCCCTTTATAGAGATGCGCCAGGTCGGCGACGATCGACAGCCCAAGTCCGGAGCCCGGCTTGCTCTCGTCGAGCCGCTGGCCGCGCTTCACCACCCTCGCCCGCTCGGCCTTGGTCAGGCCGGGCCCGTCGTCGTCGACCACCACCGTGAGCCGCGCCGCGCCATTCGGCCGCTCGGCGCTCGCCTTGACCCGCGAGCGCGCCCATTTGCAGGCATTGTCGAGCAAGTTGCCGACCATCTCCTCGAAATCCTGCTTCTCGCCCTGAAATTTCAGCCCGGCCGGCGCGGCGATCTCGACCTCGAGCCCGCGCTCTTCATAGATGCGCTCGAGCGTCCGCTTCAGCGCCTGGAGCACCTGATCGACATCGGTAACGTCGCCGATCACGCTCGACCGCGCCGCCACCCGCGCCCGATCGAGATGATGCGTGATCTGGGTGCGCATGATCTCCGCTTGCTCCACCACCTTGTTGGCGAGCGGCCCATCTTGCGTGCGTGCCTCGTTGGCGATCACGCTGAGCGGCGTCTTGAGCGCATGCGCGAGATTGCCGACATGGGTGCGGGCGCGGTCGACGATTTCGCGATTGGATTGGATCAGCGCGTTCAGCTCCTGCTGAAGCGGCCGGATTTCCTCGGGCTGCTCGCCCTCGAGCTGTTCGGCGTCGCCGGAGCGGATCGCGGCGAGATTCTGCCGCATGGTGCGCAAGGGCTTTAGCCCGAACCGCACTTGGAAGAAGGTCGCTGCGACCAGTCCAAGCCCGAGCACGCCAAGCGCGATGATCAGCATGGTGGTGAACGCGGCAAGGTCGCGGTCGATCTCGCGCGCGTCGCCGGCCACGGCATAGGAATAGGGCGTGGAGCTGAGGCCGGCGAGCTTGATCTCGCGCTCGACGACGCGCAGGCGCTGACCTTCGGGTCCGGCGGCATAGGCGCGGCGGGTAAGGCTCGTGTCGGGGGGGACGCCATCCTGGCTCGGCAGCCTGAGCTGCTGATCAAGCAGAGAGTCGGAGACATGGTCGGGGCGCGTGGCCCCGCCGAGCGGCTTGATCTGCCAGTACCAGCCGGAGAAGGGGATGCCGAACACGGGTTCGCCGAGCGCGCTGGGTTGGCTCGGCTGCGTGACGCCGCCTTCCGTGGTCGAGGCGACCAGGCTGGTGAGATAGACGTTGAGACGCGCGTCGAAATTCCGTTCGACGGTTTGGCGGTAGAGGGAAATCAGGATGATGGCGGTGGCGGGAAGGACCACGAGGGTCCAGACCGCGGCCGAGGCGAACAGCCGGAACGCGAGGGAGTTAAGCCTCATCGCTCGCGTCCGAGAGGCAATAGCCGAGCCCGCGGACAGTCTTGATCAGTTCGCCGGGCACCTTCTTGCGCAGTCGCCCGATGAACACCTCGACGGTGTTGGAATCGCGATCGAAATCCTGCTCGTAAAGATGCTCGACGAGCTCGGTGCGGGAGACCACGCGGTCCTTGTGCAGCATCAGATAGGCGAGCACCCGATATTCGTGGCTGGTGAGCTTGACCGCCTGGCCGTCGACCGTGACGCGCGAGGTCTTGGTGTCGAGACGCAACGGCCCGCATTCCATCTCGTTGCGAGCGTGTCCCGCCGCGCGCCTGAGCAGAGCGCGAAGGCGCGCCAGCACCTCCTCCATGTGAAACGGCTTGGCGACATAGTCGTCGGCGCCGGCATCCATGCCCGCCACCTTGTCGCTCCAGCGCTCCCGCGCGGTGAGGATCAGGACCGGCATCTTGCGCTCGTCGCGCCGCCACTGCTCGAGCACGCTCAAGCCGTCCTTCTTGGGCAGGCCGAGATCGAGCACGACCGCGTCATAGGGCTCGGTGTCGCCGAGATGATGGCCCTCCTCGCCGTCGAACGCCGTGTCGACGGCATAGCCCGCATCGCTCAGCGCGGTGACGAGCTGGCGGTTGAGGTCCGGATCGTCTTCGACAACGAGAAGCCGCAACACTGTACCTCCCCTGATGCGTGCCGAGCGGTTCCTCCTTGAACCGCCCTCCAACGACGAGACTACTTCCCTGTCCTGGCGTCAACGGTGTGGGTCGTGACCTCGCCGGTCGGCCCGAGCACCACCAGCTTGTAAACATAGCGTCCGCCGGCATTGCAAAGTGCCTGGCTGACGACCTTGCCGCCGGTGCGCTTCTGCACCGCCTGAAAGACGACAGTGGCGGGCACCAAGCCGTTCTGCGCGATGATCGGGCCGGCCTTGCTCCATTCCACGCAGCCGGGATCGCCCGCCTGACCGGCGCCGCTCAAGATCGCCGCCGCGAGAATTGCAATGGTCAACGTCTTGCGCGCACGCCGCATGGTCCGGTCCCGGCTGTCCTTGTTGGACCGGGACCCTAAGCGGGAGCGAATGAATGCCGCATGAACGCTGGAATTCATTGACCTTGTCTTGCCTTCGCGGCGTCGCTGCCGGACGATCCTAGCACTTTTGCATCGTCGACTTTGACCCGAGCGCGACAAAGCCCCAATCCGCCGAAGATGACCGGCGCCCTGGTGATGAGTTCGGCGAGGCTCATATCGCCGACCGCCCAGCTCGCCAGCGCCGATAGCGCCGTGACCAGCCCGAGAGTCCCGGGCAGGCGGGATCGAAAAAGCCATCCCCAGCAGATAGCGGCTGCCATCGGCGGCGGAAGGCGAGCAAGGTCTCCATGCCGGTCGCGCTTATAGGCATGGCTTCGGGTTCATGCCGTAAAGCTCGCGCCAGATGCCCCGGGCCAATCCGTGCCGTTTCCTTCAGGCTCGTCGGGTGATAGGCGTGCCGAGCCAGGCGCGCGTCTGGAGGATGCTATCGCGTGTAACTATGTCATGCAGTTATCTTGCAGCCCGCCTTGACCCACGCCGCGCCTAAAGGTGACACTCGCGCGGAAAGAATCGGGCTTAACCGAGAGCTGGGAGGAAACCATCTCCGAGCGACTGCCAGAGCGGAAGCTGATCGGCCGCCGCAACTTTCTCGCGCAGGCGACGCTCGCCGGCGCGGCGACGCTTGCCGCGCCGCTGGCGCAGGCCGGCTCGTCCTATCCGACGCAAGAAGCGCCGCTGCCTTTGGTCAATCCGGAGAAGCCGATGCCCGACACCGTGAAGGCCGACGAGATCAGCAACTTCCCTCGCGGCCTCAAAAAGGCAAGCGGCTTGCCGCCTCTGTCTCGACTGTCGGCGGCCACCATTCCCGCTTTCGCGGGTATAACATTAACGCGCCATGCGGCTCTCGACGGCCTTGCGCAAAGTAATGCGGTCGCGCGTCGAGACCCCGAGAAGCTCCGCCGTCCGCCAGACCAGATTCGACTCGAATTCGTGCAGCACACCGTCGGCCAGCGCCACTTCCCACAACATTTCGACGATCTGCTTGCGGCCGTCCTGGTCGAGCTCGCGGCAGAGCACGGAAGTGAAGCGGTAGAGATCGACCGATTCATGCTCGCGCGCCACCGCCTCGTCGAGTAGCGGACGCAGCTCGTCGCCGTCGAGGTCGAAGCGCTCCTTCAGCAGGACTTTCAGCTTGCGCCGCTCGGCGGCGTCGGCATGGCCGTCGATTACCGAGGCGCGCACCAGCAGCGCCGCCGCCGCGAGCCGCAGTTCTTCCTCGCGAAAATTGCGCGCGGGCTGCCGCTCGCCGCCGACCCGCTCCACCAGTTCCTTGAACTTCGCCCAGAGCGTCATCGCCCGCTCGCTCGTCTGGCAGTTGTCACGGGCGTGAAATAGCCCAGCGGGGCAGCGTATGCGAGTCCACAAAACGACAACTCAGAACTGTCATGGCCGGGCCTGTCCCTGCCATCAACGATTTTGCGTCGTCGCACGGCCGAAATTCGTGGATGCCCGCACAACGAAGGGCATGACAGTATTACTATTCTTGAGAGCAGGCCTTAAGCGGCGGCGGCTTGCTGCGCCGGCTGGGTCACCGCGCGGTAGCGCACTACGCCGTGAAACGTGTCGCCGTCGGGATCGGGCCGCGCCTCGGAGAATTCGTGGCGAAGATTGATCAGGTAATAGTCTTCAAGTGCGAGCGGCTTGTCGTGCAGCAACGCGCGGATCGCCTCGACGATCTCCAGCATCTCCTTCTTGCCGCCGGCGCGCGACCAGACATGCAGGGTGAGGCTGTGCTCGGCGTCGTCCTCGGTGCCGGTGCTCCAATCGCGGACCACGCTCTGACCGAGGGTGATGAAGGGATAGGGCGCGCTCTGCGGCGGATCGTCATAGACGCGGACGCCGCCGAGCAGGGTCACCAGTTCCAGCGAATTCGCCAGCGCCTGGTAGAGGCTTCGCTGCAGCGCCCAACTTCCTACTGTCGGCATGGCGGGTCTCCATCAAGTTCCGTTAACCAACATATGGGGTGCCGCGCGGCGCACTGCAAACTCGCCGCCGTCACCGTTGCGCGATCAGACCGCACCGCGCCGCGACTTGAAAGCCGCCGCGAGCAGTCTTCGGAGACTATGCTTAACGCTTGGTGAACGCGCGAAAAATGCCGACCAAAGCCACGGCCGCGCGCGCATCTTTACCGTGCCGTATTCGAGGAATCGCGCCGCCCGGTGCGCGATCTTTGCGACTGCCTGCGAGCTGGCTGCCACCCCGCTCGGGGTTGAAGCGCAGGGTTACGCGGCCATGCCCAGAGCCGTGGCTTTTTGCCCTCCCCTGTCGGCCCCTCGTCCATTGATTGGCGGTCTCGATCGTCTCGCGGAATCTTTTGGTGGCCGCCATCCCAGGAGCCTCATCGCGCCGAAATTTCCAAATTGGCTTCGTTTTGCGATTCTTGGTCTGTCCGGTTGCGACCACATCTAACACAATTTTTAATTGTATCTTCGGGAGGCGACGAGTTTGGGGTCGTCACCTGGCTCGGTTGCGACGAGGTTGCGCTTGGCCGGTGGCGCGGAAGATTGGGCTGGCGTTCAAACAACCTTACCTCGCCGGCGGGTCGAAATGCTATCTCTCAGCGGGCGTCGGCACGGCTCTCTATCCTGTCGACGGCGAGACGCTTCAGCGCCTGCTTAAATCAGCGGTCGGCCGGATATATGGCCTGAAAAGGACGACAAAGAGCCGGCACGAGAAGGATGGCCTAGGCTAGCTCAAATTTTAGGAGTCTTAATTTTTCCTAGCGCGATGGTTGCCCGGCTTTCCAAAGCATAAAATCGTCCTTCTGCGACGATGCTGCGGCGCCCAACGTCAAGCCAAGTTCGATCTGGTTTTGCAGCGCCGACTTCTGAACCACCTTGGCCTGAGCCAGGAACTGTGGCGAGGGGTTTGCCGGTGTCTGGGTCGGAAACGATGACTTCTCCCCCATGAAGCGGGTCACCGGCGGAAGCCTCCCGGCAGAGATTTGGCAAAGCTTCATGCGTAAGGCCATTCGTTCGGACAAGGAATTCACGCACGATCTGGAGGAAACGGATGTGTTTCCTGCGAACCCACGTACGTCTGATGCGCTTATCCAAATTGCAACTGATACACTTGGCGGCGCCGCCACTCAATCGCAGCGCAACAACCGAGCAAGCAACCAATCCAAACGCCCTGATTACGGTCCACGCAATGGGTTGAAAAGCAAATGGGCTGAACGACGCGGGCGGGGGGAACGTCGGCAGGATGTCGCATCACGCGGGTTTCTGCAGCATCTTTTTCAATGAGAGACCGACAATAGAGCGGTCGCTCCGCACCACAAATAAGGCGAGTCTCGTCTGATTACCGCCCTCAATCGAGAGTAGCTGATACCGTGGAGAAGCTCGGCTCGACGGATGTTGCCCGCCAGAACGGGCTTCCCACGAGGGTTCCTTAGTGCTCTGAGGTAAAACACGCCATGGACCGCATCCGCATTGTCGGCGGCCAGCGCCTGACCGGCACGATACCAATCAGCGGCGCCAAGAATGCTGCGCTGCCTTTGATGATCGCGAGCCTTTTGACCCGCGAGACGCTGACCTTGCACAATGTCCCGCGGCTGGCC
>JAWOJH010000116.1:0-8310 GCA_046481725.1 Methyloceanibacter sp.
ACGTGTTCCACAAGGAGGTCGACCTGCGCGACGTCGCTTCGTTCAGCCAGCGCGACACCGGCGGCAATTTGCGCCTCGGCTTCCCGATCTTCGACAATACGCAGATGGGCTTGCGTTACCGATTTCAGCGCGAAGAGATTTTCGACGTCGCGACAAACGCGTCGTTGGCCGTCAAGGAATCCGCCGGCGTGTCCAACGTGTCGAGCGTCGGCTACACGATCGCCTACGACACGCGCAACATTCCCAACCAGCCGACCAGCGGCATCTTCTCGTCCTTCTCGCAGGACTTTGCCGGTGTCGGCGGCGACGTGAACTATATCCGGTCGGTGGTCGATACCCGCGGCTACTATCCGATCACCAACAAGTTCACCCTGGTCGGCCGGTTACAGGGCGGCCACATCACAGGCTGGGGCGGCGAGGACGTCCGCTTGACCGACCTGTTCTTCAAGGGCGGCGAGACAGTCCGCGGCTTCGAACGCGCCGGCTTCGGACCGCGTGACGCGTGTACCAATCCCCGTACCGGCCAGCGTATCTCCAATTGCAGTCAGGACTCGCTCGGCGGTCAGATGTTCTGGGCCACCACGGCCGAATTGCGTTTCCCGTTCCCGTTCATCCCCGACAGCATCGGCATGCAGGGCGCCATCTTCGTCGACGCCGGTTCGCTGTGGGATCCGAGCCAGGTCGCGATCAATGCCGTGGAGGGTGATGAAGGCAGCTTCATCTTCGACAGTTCTCAAGTTCGGATGTCCACCGGATTCAGCATCATCTGGCAGTCGCCGCTCGGGCCGCTGCGCGCGGACATTGCCGAGGCGCTGCTCAAGGCCAAATTCGACCGGACCGAAATCTTCCGCTTCGGCGCTTCGACGGCCTTCTAAAGCAAGCGATTTGCCGTTATGGCTTCGCGTCATACCATGTGGCGCCGGGCGTCGTTGAGATTTCGATGCAGCATCCAGGATTCTTCGAGCGCGCAGGCCCGTTCAGCCTAGGAGCCGTGGCCGAGGCCGCTCAGGCCAAGCCGGCCGGCGGCGCCGATCTCGACCTTGCAATTAGGGATGTGCGGCCGCTCGACAGCGCGGCCCAAGGCGATCTGTCCTTCGTGGACAATCCCAAATATCTGCCGCATTTCCTGACCACCGGCGCAAGTGCCTGCCTGGTCGCGCCGAAATTTGCCGGCCAAGCGCCCGACGGCATCGCCTGCTTGGTGACGCCTGAGCCGTACCGCGCCTTCGCCCGTGCGCTGCTGATGTTCTATCCCGCGGCGCTCACGCCGAAGGCGGCCCTCGCCGACGGGGCAGCCGGCGCGCCGCTGGTGCATCCGAGCGCCAGGCTGGAGCCTGGCGCGGTCGTGGAACCCGGTGCGGTGGTCGGGCCTGAAGCTCAGATCGGCCGCGGCACCACCATCGCCGCCGGCAGCGTGATCGGCTACCGGGTGCATATCGGCCGGGACTGCTATATCGGCCCCAATGCCACCGTCACCCACACTTTGGCCGGTAACCACGTCACGATCCATGCCAGCGTCGCGATCGGCCAGGATGGGTTCGGCTTTGCCATGGGCAGGCACGGCCATCTGAAGGTTCCGCAGATTGGCCGGGTGGTGATTCAGGACCATGTCGAGATCGGTGCAAATACGACGATCGACCGGGGAGCCTTGCGCGACACCATAATCGGCGAGGGCACAAAAATTGATAATCTCGTACAAATCGGGCACAACGTGGTGATCGGCAGGCATTGCATCATCGTGGCCCAGACGGGTATCTCAGGAAGCGCGGAACTCGGGGATTTCGTGGCCCTTGGCGGCCAGGTGGGGGTGGTGGGGCACGTCAAGATTGGCGCTGGCGCACAGATCGCGGCAAGCAGTAATGTGCGAGGCGACGTGCCGCCTGGCGTCCGCTGGGGCGGCACTCCGGCCAAGCCGGTGAGGCTGTGGTTCCGGGAATTGACGCTGTTGCAAAAGCTTGCCGAACGCAAGAATTTGACGCTTGATCAGGGTGATGGCGAGGACGGGTCCGGCGAGTAACCGTCGGGGGACGGCCCGAGGAGGAGCCGGTATTGATGAATGAAAGCGGAGCCAAGTCGAAGCTCGGGACAGCGGAGATCACCGACATCCTGAGGCTTCTCCCGCATCGTTACCCTTTCCTCATGGTCGACCGCATCGTCGACATGGAGGGCGATCGTTCCGCCACGGGCATCAAGAATGTCACGGCCAACGAACCGTATTTTCAGGGCCATTTTCCCGGCAACCCGGTCATGCCCGGGGTGCTCCTGATCGAAGGCATGGCGCAAACCGCCGGCGCGCTCTGCATGCGCCATATCGAGGAGTTCCAGGAGCCGCCGCTGGTCTATTTCATGGCCATCGACAAAGCCAGATTCCGCCGTCCGGTGGTTCCGGGCGACACCGTCCATTATCACGTTCAAAAGATGCGCAACCGCGGCCGGGTCTGGCGCTTTCGCGCCCAGGCACTGGTCGACGGCAACCTCGTCGCCGAAGCCGAGGTCAGCGCCGTGATCGTAGAGACATAGCCGGGCAAGCATGGCCAATATCCATGCGACCGCCGTGGTCGATCCAAGCGCGAAACTTGGGACGAATGTCGAGATCGGCCCGCTCTGCGTGATCGGACCCGATGTCGAACTGGGTGACAATGTCGTCGTCCGCTCCCACGCCGTAATCGTCGGCCGGACGACCCTGGGCGCCGGCTGCAACGTCTTCCCCTTCGTCTCGCTCGGCAGCGCCCCGCAAGACGTGAAATTTCATGACGAGCCGAGCAGCTTGACCATCGGCCCCGGCACCATGATTCGCGAGCACGTGACCATCAACCCCGGCACTGAAAGCGGCCACATGGCGACCAGGGTCGGCGCCAATTGTTTCTTGATGATCGGCGCGCATATCGCGCATGACTGCCAGATCGGCGACAACGTCACCTTGGTGAACGGTGCTACGCTCGGCGGCCACGTTTCGGTCGGCGACGGCGCCATCATCGGCGGCCTCTCCGCCGTGCATCAATTCGTGCGCATCGGCGCCTATGCCTTTATCGGCGGCATGACGGGCATCACCGCCGATGTCATTCCTTTCGGCATGGCGATCGGCAATCGCGCCAGCCTTTACGGCCTCAACATCGTGGGATTGCGTCGCAAGGGTTTCCCGCGCGAGCAGATCCACGAGTTGCGCCAAGCCTACCGCATGCTGTTCTCGACCGAAGGAACGCTCAAGGAGCGGCTCGATGACGTCGAGCAGATGTTCACTACCAATCCGCTCGCCAAGCAGATCATCGACTTCATCAAGACCGACTCCGATCGCTCTTTCTGTGTGCCGAGCAACCCTGCGACACCAACGGCCTGATGCGACCAAAACGTGCATGAGTCACTGAAGATAGAGAGCGCACTTGGCATCATCGCCGGACGGGGACCCCTCCCTTGCGTGCTGGCCGAGTCTGCATCGTCGCGAGGCGTTCCGCTGCATATCATCGGCATCCGCGGCGAGGCGATGGCCGATATCGAGCGATTTCCCCATACTTGGGTCAAATGGGGCGAGATCGGCAAGATGTTCAATGCGCTTAAGCAGAACGGTTGCGGCGATCTGGTGATCATCGGCGGCGTGAACCGACCGGATTTCTCCAGCGTCAGGCTGGACCTCGGCGCACTCAAGACGCTGCCTTTTATCCTCGGCCTGGTCAAAGGCGGTGACGACCACGTCTTGTCGCGGGTCGTGCGATTCTTCGAGGAAAAGGGCTACCGGGTGCACGGCGCGGGCGACGTGGCGCCGGAGCTCTTGGCCGGGGAGGGGATACTCGGCGACAAGGCCCCTTCCGCCGAAGACCGGGCCGATATCGAGGCCGCGTTTCGCGTGGTCGATGCGCTGGGGCGCCTCGACATCGGCCAGGCCGCGGTCGTCGCTGATGGCCACGTGCTTGCGGTCGAAGCCGCCGAAGGAACCGACGCCATGCTCGCCCGTTGCGCCGAGCTTCGCGCAGCCGGCAGAGCCGGACGCCGCCATCCTTCCGGCGTTTTGGTCAAGGCGCCGAAGCCGGGTCAAGAAGAGCGCATCGATCTGCCCACGATCGGCCCCGATACGGTGAAAGAGGCGGCCGCCGCAGGTTTGACCGGAATAGCCGTGGCGGCCGGCCGCGTGCTGATGGCCGAGCGCGCCGCCACGATAGCGGCCGCCAACGCTCACGGTCTGTTTCTGATCGGCGAGAGGCTCGCCGACGAGACGGCAGTCTAGCGCCTAACGCTGCTCCATCGGCACGTAGCTTCGCTCCGTGGCCCCGGTATAAAGCTGGCGCGGCCTGCCGATGCGCTGCGACGGATCCTCGATCATCTCCTTCCACTGCGCGATCCAACCGACCGTGCGAGCGATGGCGAACAGCACGGTGAACATGTCGGTCGGAAAGCCGAGCGCCTTCAGCGTGATGCCCGAGTAGAAGTCGATATTCGGATAGAGCTTCTTCTGGACGAAATACTCGTCGGAGAGCGCGATGCGCTCGAGCTCGAGCGCAACTTTCAGGATCGGATCGTCGCCATGACCGACGGCGTTGAGCACCTCATGGCAGGTCTTCTGCATGATCTTCGCCCTGGGGTCGTAATTCTTGTAGACCCGGTGACCGAACCCCATGAGCCGGAAGGAATCGTTCTTGTCCTTGGCGCGCTTGATGAATTCGGGGATGCGGTCGACCGAACCGATCTCCTCCAGCATCGTCAGCGCCGCCTCGTTGGCGCCGCCATGGGCCGGTCCCCAGAGACAGGCGATGCCCGCCGAGATGCAGGCGAAGGGATTTGCGCCCGAGGAGCCGGCGAGCCGCACCGTAGAGGTCGAGGCGTTCTGCTCATGATCCGCATGCAGAATGAAGATCCGCCGCATCGCGCGCGCCAGCACGGGATCGACCTTGTATTCCTCGCACGGCACCGCGAAGCACATATGCAGAAAGTTCGCGGAATATTCGAGCTCGTTCTTTGGATACATGAAGGGCTGGCCGATCGAATATTTATAGGCCATTGCCGCTATGGTCGGCATCTTGGCGATCATGCGGATGCTTGCCATCTCCCGCTGCGCCGGATCGCTGATGTCGATGGAGTCGTGATAGAAGGCCGATAACGCGCCGACCACACCAACCATAATCGCCATGGGATGGGCGTCGCGCCGGAAACCGGTGTAGAACCGCGTCATCTGCTCATGCACCATGGTGTGCCGGGTAATGCGGTCGGTGAAGTCCTCGAACTGCGCCGCGGTCGGAAGTTCGCCGTAAAGCAGCAGGTAGCAGGTCTCGAGGAAGGTGCCGTGCTCGGCGAGCTGATCGATCGGGTACCCGCGATACAGCAAAATGCCCTTGTCGCCGTCGATATAGGTGATTTGCGATTCGCAGCTCGCCGTCGAGGTGAAGCCGGGGTCGTAGGTGAAACACCCGGTGTCCTGATATAGCGTGGTGATGTCGATGACGTCCGGGCCGACTGTGCCCTTCCGGACCGGCAAATCGTACCGCGCGCCGTCGATCGAGACAGATGCCTCGGCGGCGCTCGACGCGCGGAGGTTTTCTGCGACGCTCATCCAAAGACTCCTTTGAACATCCCGAGGGAGATCGCTGAGGTTATGGACTTCAATTACGAGGACATCTCAGCGAGGCGTTTTTTGCACTGCCACATAATCGCGCCGATCGTGCCGCAGCGCAATAATTGCTATTGGTTAAATGTTAAGCAGACTTGGTTGCATGCACCTGATCGTCAATCCGGGCAAGCGATTCCTCGCGTCCCAGCACCGTCAGCACATCGAAGATACCAGGGGAAATTGACCTCCCGGTTAAGGCTGCGCGCAAAGGCTGCGCAACCTTGCCGAGCTTCCGGGCGGTCTCTTCGGCAAACCCTTTGACCGCGGCTTCGATGGCTTCGGGCGTCCATGGCTCGACCGCTGCCAGCCGAGGCAGAAGGGCACCGAGCGTCGCCCGGCCTGTATCGTCGAGCAGTCTCCGCGCCTGCTCATCGAGAGCAAGCGGCCGCTTGGTGAAGAGAAACGACGCATTGTCGAGGAGCTCGACCAGGGTGGTGGCCCGCTCTTTCAGCCCCGGCATGGCCTGTTCGAGCTGGCGCCAGCCGTCCTCGCCGATCCGCTCGTGCAGCACCGCGCCGTCGGGAAGCTCCGGGACCAGGTCCTGCAAGCGCACCACGATCTCCCGGTCCGGCGTGTTGCGAAGATAGTGGCCGTTCAAATTCTCGAGCTTGGCGAAGTCGAAACGCGCCGCGGAGCGGCCGATGGCGTCGAGATCGAACCACTCGATCATCTGTTCCGTCGACATGATCTCGTCATCGCCATGGCTCCAACCGAGCCTGACGAGATAGTTGCGCAGCGCCGCCGGCAGATAGCCCATGGCGCGATAGGCCTCGACCCCGAGCGCGCCATGCCGCTTCGACAGCTTGGCGCCGTCCGGGCCGTGAATCAGCGGCACATGCGCGTAGACCGGCGTCTCCCAGCCGAGCGCCTTGAAGATTTGCGTCTGCCGCGCCGCGTTGGTGAGATGGTCGTCGCCGCGAATGACATGGGTAATATTCATGTCGTGATCGTCGACGACCACGGAAAGATTATAGGTTGGCGTCCCGTCGCTGCGCAGGATCACCAGGTCGTCGAGTTCCTTGTTGGCGAACACGACCCGCGCCTGTACCCGGTCCTCGATCGCCGTCTCGCCCTCGCGCGGGGCCTTGAAGCGGATCGCCGGCTCGATCCCCGCCGGCGTCTCGGCAGGATCGCGATGCCGCCAAGTTCCGTCATAACCCGGTGCGCGGCCTTCGCTGCGGGCGCGCTCGCGCATGGCGGCAAGTTCCTCGGGCGTGGCATAGCAGCGATAGGCTTTGCCCTGCGCCAACAGCTGTTCGGCGATCTCACGGTGCCGCTCCGCACGCGTAAACTGGTAGACCGGGTCGCCGTCCCAATCGAGCTCCAGCCAGCGCAAACCATCGAGAATGGCCAGCAGCGCACCTTCGGTCGAACGGGCGCGGTCGGTGTCCTCGATGCGCAACAGCATCTTGCCACCGCTATGCTTGGCATAGAGCCAATTGAACAGCGCCGTGCGCGCACCGCCGATATGCAGATAGCCGGTCGGCGAGGGCGCAAAGCGCGTGATGACCTTTTCGCTCATTGGCGGCTGACGTCCCGCTCGGGCTAGGGATGAACCAGCGCGTGATGTAGCATGGGGCCGGGTGCGGGTTAAGGGCAGAGGGGAGGGGCCGTCCTCTGCCGTTCTGGGCGTTGCCTATGCCGGGCCTGGGGGAAGAGCACTGGCAGGAACACGACGCCGGCGCAAGCCGGCGCGCGGGGTCCTTGTCCGCGTTGCTTGCAGCCGCAGCATGCGCGCTCGAGGCCGAGCAGGACCGCTGGTTCCTTTGGCTGCCGGTGCTGTTCGCCGGCGGCATCGTCGCCTATTTCGCCCTGCTTGACGAACCTGGTGCACGAACGCCCACGGCGCTGCTGCTCGGCGCGGCAGGGCTTTGTCTTTTCGCCAGGCACAAGCCGCTAGGTCTATGTATCGGCGGCGCGGCGCTGGCTTTCGCGACCGGGTTCGCCTGCGCCAAGCTGCGCACCGAGACGGTTCGTGCGCCGGTGCTGGCGACAGAACTCCGCTATGTGAACGTCACCGGCTGGGTCGAGGCGCATACGCTGCGCGACAAGGGCCGCGCGCGCCTGACCTTGAGGGTTCTCTCCCTTGGGGATCTGGCGGCCGAGGAGCGACCTTATCGCGTGCGCATGAGCGTGCCGGCCGGGGAGAGAAACCAGCTTCTGACCGGTGAGGCGATCTCGCTCCATGCCACGCTCAGGCCGCCGCCCGAACCCATCGCCCCGGGCGGCTTCGATTTCGCGCGCCAGGCCTGGTTCGACCGCCTCGGCGCCACCGGCTACGCCACCAGCAAGATCATCCCGCTCGGCCACAAAGTCGCCCAGCCATGGGATCTCGCCGTCTGGGCAAAGATCGACGCTGTGAGAGACACGGTGAACGGCCGCATCAAGGCCGCGCTGCCGGGCGAGAGCGGAGCCGTCGCCATCGCCCTGATCACGGGCGAACGCGGCGGCGTGAGCCGGGAGGTGACCGAGGCGATGCGCGATTCCGGCCTCGCCCATGTCCTTGCCATCTCGGGCCTGCACATGGCGATCATGGCGGGCACCGTGTTCTGGCTCGCCCGCGCGCTACTCGCGCTCATTCCAGGGCTTGCCTTGCGCTACCCCATCAAGAAATGGGCAGCCGGCATCGCCATCGGCGCGGCGTCGTTCTATCTGGCGCTGTCGGGCGCCTCGGTGCCCACGGTGCGCTCATGGATCATGATGAGCATCGTGCT
>JAWOJH010000140.1:0-23874 GCA_046481725.1 Methyloceanibacter sp.
TTCACCATATATTTGAAGAAAGCCATCCGGTCGGCGGTGACCAGCGCGTCGTGATATTGCCAGTTCATCTCGAACTGGCCGTTGTCGTCCTCGTGGTCGTTCTGATAGGGCCGCCAGCCCAGTTCGAGCATGGCGTCGCAGATCTCGGCGATCACGTCGTAGCGGCGCATCAGCGCCGATTGGTCGTAGCAGGGCTTGGTTTGGGTGTCGGCGGCGTCGCTGAGCTGCGTGCCGTCCGGGGTCAGCAGGAAGAACTCGCATTCGACGCCGGTCTTGAGCTGAAACCCGGCATCGGCCGCCTTCGCGATCATTCGCTTCAGGATGTTGCGGGGCGCCTGATCGACTAGCTTGCCGTTCATATAGGGATCGGCGGCGAGCCAGCCGACTTCCGGCTTCCAGGGGAGCTGGATCAGGCTGCCGGGGTCGGGGATGGCGAGCACGTCGGGATCGGCCGGGGTCATGTCGAGCCAACTGGCGAAGCCGGCGAAGCCAGCGCCATCCTTGGCCATGTCGCCGATCGCGGCGGCCGGCGCGAGCTTAGCGCGCAAGGTGCCGAACAGATCGACATAGGAGATCAGAAAATATTTGATCCCGCGCTCGCGGGCCTCGACTGCAAGATCAACCGGCATGGGACTCCCCTTTGCTACTTGCGAGGCGCGTTAACCGGCCTCCCCATTCGACGACTTCATTCCCGGGATCCAGTCGGTGCCGGCCAGCGGCACCTTGGCCATGGCGGCGGATTCGACGGTCAGCGCGACGAGATCCTCAGGTTCGAGATTATGCACATGGCTCTTGCCGCAGGCGCGGGCGATGGTCTGCGCCTCCAGCGTGAGCACGGCAAGATAATTGGCGAGGCGGCGGCCTGCGAGTTCGGGGTCGAGCCGGGCGGCAAGCGCGGGGTCCTGGGTGGTGATGCCGGCAGGGTCGCGGCCCTCATGCCAATCGTCGTAGCAGCCGGCCTTGGTGCCGAGCTTGCGATATTCCTCTTCCAGCTCCGGATCGTTGTCGCCGAGTGCAACCAGGGCGGCGGTGCCGATTGACACCGCGTCGGCGCCGAGCGCCAAGGCCTTGGCGACGTCGGCGCCGTTCCTGATCCCGCCGGAAACGATGAGCTGCACCTTGCGGTGCATGCCGAGATCCTGGAGCGCCTGCACCGCCGGGCGGATGGCGCCGAGAATCGGCAAGCCGACATGCTCGATGAACACTTCTTGCGTGGCCGCGGTGCCGCCCTGCATGCCGTCGAGCACCACCACGTCGGCACCGGACTTCACCGCCAGCGCGGTGTCGTAATAGGGCCGCGAGGCGCCGACCTTGACATAGATCGGCTTCTGCCAGTCAGTGATCTCACGCAGCTCCTCGATCTTGATCTCCAGATCGTCCGGGCCGGTCCAGTCGGGATGGCGGCAGGCGGAGCGCTGGTCGATCCCCTTGGGCAAGGTGCGCATCTCGGCCACGCGGTCGGAAATCTTCTGCCCAAGCAGCATGCCGCCGCCGCCGGGCTTGGCGCCCTGGCCGACCACGACCTCGATGGCGTCGGCGCGCCTGAGATCGTCGGGGTTCATGCCGTAGCGGGAGGGGAGGAGTTGGTAGACGAGGAGCTTGGAGTGATGCCGCTCTTCCTCGGTCATGCCGCCGTCGCCGGTGGTTGTCGAGGTGCCCATCTGGGTGGCGCCGCGCCCCAGCGCCTCCTTGGCCTGGGCGGAGAGCGAGCCGAAGCTCATGCCGGCGATGGTGATGGGGATCTTTATATGGATCGGCGTCTTGGCGAAGCGGGTGCCGAGCCAGACATCGGTATCGCAGCGCTCGCGATAGCCTTCCAGCGGGTAGCGGCTGATCGAGGCACCGAGGAACAAGAGATCGTCGAAATGCGGCACCTTGCGCTTCGTGCCGGCGCCGCGAATGTCGTAGATGCCGGTCGCCGCGGCGCGGCGGATCTCCGAGAGCGTGTAATCGTCGAACGTGGCGGAGGGGCGAGGCGTGGTGCGGGGCGTCCAGTCCATCAATAAGCTCCCGCGTTGTCGACGTGGAAATTGTAGAGCTTGCGCGCGGAGCCATAGCGCTTGAACTCCGACGGGTCGATCTCACCATTGATGCCGGCCCGCTCCAGCACCTCGTGCAAGGCGCGCTTATGCTCGTCGCGCATCTCCTTCTCGATGCAGTCGGCGCCGAGGCTCTTGACGGCGCCGCGCACGAACAGCCGCGCCTCGTAGATCGAATCGCCGAGCGAGTCGCCGGCGTCGCCGAACACGACGAGGTTGCCGGCTTGCGCCATGAAGGCGCTCATATGCCCGACGGAGCCCTTCACTACGATATCGATGCCCTTCATCGAGATGCCGCAGCGGGAGGAGGCATTGCCGTCGATGCGCAACAGGCCGCCGCGTCCCGTGGCGCCCGCCGATTGGCTGGCGTCGCCCGCCACATGCACGAAGCCGCTCATCATGTTCTCGCCGACGCCGACGCCGGCGCTGCCATGGATCAGCACGGTGGCGAGCTTGTTCATGCCGGCGCAGTAATAGCCGACCGGGCCGTTGATCTCGACGGTGATGGGTACGTCCAGCCCGGTGGCGACGGCATGGCGGCCGGCCGGATGGTCGACGATCCAATGCCGCTCGTTGGTGTCGGGGGAGAGGCGGTGCAGCGCCGCGTTCAGCTCCCGAAGCGGGGTCGAGTCAAGATCGATTTCCGGCACGGCTCAGCGCTCCCAGAAATAGACCGTGCTGGGCTCGGGCTCCCAAATCCGCGCAGTCTCGATGCCGGGGAGCCCGGCCAGCGCGCGATATTCGGAGCCGAACGCCACATAGCGGTCGGTCTCGGCCATGACCGCCGGCTTGCAGGCGATGCCGTCGCGCAGCACGCCGAAGCCGTTCTCGGTGCCGACCACGAAAGTGTAGAAGCCGTCGAGGTCGTTCAGGCTGACTTTCAGAGCATCGCCGAGGGAGTGGCCGTCGCGCATCTTCCAGGAGAGATAGCCGGCCGCAACCTCGGTGTCGTTCTCGGTCTCGAAGGCGAAGCCCTCGCGCTTCAGCACGCGGCGGACATTGTTGTGGTTCGACAGCGAGCCGTTATGCACCAGGCACTGATCGCCGCCGGTGGAGTAGGGGTGCGCGCCGCAGGTGGTGACCGCGGATTCCGTGGCCATGCGGGTGTGACCGATAGCATGGGTGCCGTGCATCGAGGCGAGATCGAAGCGCTCGGCCACCTTCTCGGGCAAGCCGACCTCCTTGTAGAGCTCCATGCGCCGGCCCTTGCCGACCAGCTCGATCTGCGGCGCCTCGCGGGCGAGCCATTCGGTGAGAGGCTGTAGCGACTCGTCCTCGATGCTGACCACGGCATGGGTGTCGTGCAGCATGATGGTGGCGGCGGCGAAAGCGCGGCCGATCTTGCCGGCGGTCTCCTTCATCGCGGCGGCTGAAGCTCCGCGCAGGGTGAGCTTGGTGTGCCGGTCGTCGCCCGCGCCATAGACGGCGAAGCCGGCGCTGTCGGGGCCGCGATCGGACATGGTGGCGAGCATGCCGGCGGTCAGCCGGCCAAGCTCGGGCTCGAGCGAGGGGTCCTTGATGAAAAGTCCAACGATGCCGCACATGAGCAAAAAAACTCCGGTGAATGCGGCTTTCACCATGCTACGGGGCGAGGCCGCTCGTCAACCCAGATGAAATATAATTTCCTCCAGAGAAAATCAACTACGCGGATAAATAATGATGGAGAGGTAGGCCATCGGCCGCTCGAGCAGTTCCTCGGGGCCGTGCGGGGCGCCGGCGTCGAAGAACAGCGCATCGCCCGCCGACATTGGATAGAGCTTGTCGGCGTGGCGGTAAATCACTTTCCCGGACAGCATGTAGATGAACTCTACGCCGTCATGCTGGAACAGCGCATAGGGCTCGGCGTCCTCGCTCAGGGTGATGAAATAAGGCTCAACCACGATATCGCCCGAGATCGAATGGCCGAGCAATTCATAGCGATGGCCGGATTTGGTGCCGCGCCGTTCGATCAGCACGCCCTGGCCGGCGCGCACATAGGAACAGTCCCGCTTCTCCTCGAAATCGGCAAAGAAGCTGGTCATCGGCACGTTGAGGGCGCGGGCGAGTGCCTGCAAGGTCGAGAGCGAGGGCGAGGTGCCGCCGTTTTCGATCTTCGACAGCATGCCGGGCGAAAGCCCCGCCTCCTGGGCAAGTTCGGTGGCGGTCAATTGCAGCCGCTGGCGGAGCAGCCGGACCCTGCGGCCGATCGAGATTTCGAGCTGAAGCTCGCCGGTGGTCGGGGCATTCGAGCCGGTGGCTAGGGCCGGTCCTGGCAAGGCGGCGCCGCCATTCTTGGCCGTGCGCTGTTTGCGGGCCGCGGCGCGACGCCTGGCCTGGGTGCGTTCCTTCAACAGCTTGGACGAAAGCCTGGTCGTCGCCATGCCGCCTCCCTTAAAGCTGAAACTAACACGATCCGGCGATGGCGCACTATGCCCGCCCCATCAACCGCCGGCGCGCGTTTGGCTCGGCGGTTCGCCGAACGCCTTGCCATAGGCGCGCGCGAACTGGCTTGCCGAACCGAACCCTGTCGCCAGCGCCACGTCGAGCACCGGCAGGGTGGTCTCGCGCAAGAGCTGGCGCGCGCGCTCCAATCTCAGCCAGCGATAATGTTGGTGGATGCCGTGGCCGACATGGCCGTGGAACAGCCGCTCGAGCTGGCGCAGCGAAATGCCGGCCAGGCGCGCCAGCGCCTCGCGGGAGCGGGGCACTTCGATGCTCATCTCCATGGCGCGCAGCACCGAGAGCAGCTTCTCGTCGGCGACGCCGAGCCGGTAGCGCAGATCCATGCGCTGCGGGCCAAAGCCTTCGCGGATATGGGTATGCAGGAACCAGTCGCCGACGGATGCGGCAAGCTGGCGGCCGTGATCGCGCTCGATCAGCGCCACCATCATGTCGAGCGCTGAGATGCCGCCCGAGCAGGTGATGCGGTTGCCGTCGATCTCGAACAAAGACGGTACGACGACGACATCGGGGAACGCCTCGCGGAAGGCGGGCAGATGCTCCCAATGGAGTGTGGCGCGGCGCTCATCAAGGAGTCCCGCCTTGGCCAACACATACGGGCCGCCGGAGATGCCGCCGATCGCCGCGCTTTTGCGGGCGAGGCGCCGCAGCCAGGCGAAAGTCGACTTGTCGTCGAAGAGCGCCGGATTGCCGCCGGCACAGACGAACACCAGGTCTGCCTCGCGCTCGGTGTTGGTGCCGCAATCCGGGATGATGGCGACGCCGTTCGAGGCGGTGACCGGCTTGCCGCCGGGTGCTGCGTGCCACCAGCGGTAAAGCTCCTTGCCCGAGAGCAGATTCGCCGCGCGCAAGGGCTCGACCGCTGCGGCGTAGGACATCAAAGCGAAGCCCGGGACGAGCAGAAAGCCCACGGTCTGCGGGTGATGGATCGAGAGGGGAGCCTGCTTCGCGGCCATGTCGCAAAAGGTCAAACAAGCGGCGTGAAATGTCAATCGTGGCGGGCGCGGCGGCGCGAAGATTTTTGCCATGCGCTATTCGCTCGCAAACCTGCTGCTCAACGCCGCCACCGGCAACAAGCGGTGGAAGCCGCTCTGGCGCGAGCCGGAGCCGAAGCCCGCCTACGACGTGGTGATCGTCGGCGGCGGCGGGCATGGCCTCGCCACCGCGCATTACCTCGCCAAGGAGCACGGCATTACCAATGTCGCGGTGGTGGAGAAATCCTATCTCGGTTCGGGCAATGTCGGGCGCAACACCACCATCGTCCGCTCCAACTATCTGCTGCCCGGCAATCTCCCGTTCTACGAATGGTCGATGAAGCTGTGGGAGGGGCTCGAACGGGACCTCAACTACAACACCATGGTCTCGCAGCGCGGCGTGCTGAATGTGTTCCATTCCGATCCGCAGCGCGACGCCTATGCGCGCCGCGGCAACGCGATGCGGCTGCACGGCGTCGATGCCGAGCTGCTCGACCGCGAGCAGGTGCGGGAGCTGGTGCCGTTCGTCGATTTCGACAATGCGCGCTTTCCGGTACGCGGCGGGCTGTTGCAGCCGCGCGGCGGCACGGTGCGGCATGACGCTGTGGCCTGGGGCTATGCGCGCATGGCGGATAGCCGTGGCGTCGACATCATCCAGAATTGTGCGGCGACCGGCTTCCGCATCGAGCGCGGCCGCATCACCGGGGTGGAGACCGAGAAGGGCTTTATTCGAGCGAAGAAGGTGGCGCTGACCTGCGCCGGCAATTCGACGCGCGTGGCGGCGATGGCGGGGCTTCGGCTCCCGATCGAAAGCCATTCGGTGCAGGCCTTCGTCACCGAAGGCGTCAAGCCGGTGATCGACGTGGTGATGACCTTCGGCGCCGGGCATTTCTATGTCAGCCAGTCCGACAAAGGCGGGCTAGTATTCGGCGGCGATATCGAGGGTTACAATTCCTACGCTCAGCGCGGCAATCTGCCGGTGATCGAGGACGTGGCCGAAGGCGGCATGGCGCTGATGCCGGTGATCGGGCGTTTGCGCATCCTGCGCTCATGGGGCGGGCTGCTCGACATGACGATGGACGGCTCGCCGATCATCGACAAGCCCCCGGTCGAAGGCCTCTATCTCAATGCCGGCTGGTGCTATGGCGGCTTCAAGGCGACGCCGGCCTCGGGCTGGTGTTTCGCGCATCTGATCGCCAAGGACGAGCCGCACGCTCTCGCCGCCGCCTATCGGTTGGATCGCTTCGCGCGCGGCGCGGTGATCGACGAAAAGGGCATGGGCGCGCAGCCCAATCTGCACTGAGGCCAACGCCATGCGCATCAAATGTCCTTATTGCGGCGAGCGGGCGCTCGAGGAATTCACCTATCGCGGCGATGCCACCGTGACGCGGCCGAAGAGCCTCGATCCGTCCGCCGAGCAGGACTGGGTCGACTACGTCTATTTCCGCGACAATCCCGCAGGGCTGCATCGGGAGCATTGGCATCACAGCGCGGGCTGCCACGCTTGGCTGGTGGTGACGCGGAACGTCACCACGCATGAGATCGTCTCGGTCGAGATGGCCGGCGAGGGGAGCGGCAGATGAGCTTCCAACCCAACCGGCTCGGCGAAGGCGGCGCGATCGACCGGGCGAAGACCGTGCGCTTCCGCTTCGATGGCCGCGAATTGACGGGTTATGAAGGCGACACGCTCGCCTCGGCGCTGCTCGCCAACGGGATTCGGCTGGTCGGCCGTTCGTTCAAATATCACCGCCCGCGCGGCATTCTCTCGGCGGGCTCGGAGGAGCCGAGCGCGCTGGTCGAGCTTCGGACCGGGGCGCGACGCGAGCCGAATAGCCGCGCTACCACTGCCGAGCTTTACGACGGACTCGATGCCGCGAGCCAGAACCGCTGGCCGTCGCTCAAATTCGATCTGCTGGCGGTGACCCAGTTGTTCACGCCGATCTTCGGCGCTGGCTTCTACTACAAGACCTTCATGTGGCCGGCCTCGTTCTGGGAGAAGGTTTACGAGCCGATGATCCGCCGCGCCGCCGGGCTTGGACGGGCGGCGGGTTTGGCCGACCCCGACCATTACGATAAGAGCTTTGCCTTTTGCGATGTGCTGGTGATCGGCGGCGGGCCGGCCGGCCTCGCCGCGGCGTTGGCCGCGGCACGGAGCGGCGCGCGGGTGATTCTGTGCGAGGAGGACTTCCGGCTGGGCGGACGGTTGCTCGCCGAACATTGCGAAATCGAAGGTGCCGCCGCGACCGACTGGGTGAAGGCGGCAGAAACGGAGCTCGCATCGCTGCCCGATTGCCGGATCCTGCGCCGCACCACGGTGCAGGGCGTCTATGACGGTGGCACCTATGCCGCGATCGAGCGGGTCAATGACCATGTGCCCGTGCCGCCGGCGCATGAGCCACGGCAGCGGCTTTGGAAGATCGTGGCCAAGCGCGCGGTGCTGGCGGCGGGGGCGATCGAGCGGCCAATCGTGTTCGGCGACAACGACCGGCCCGGCGTGATGCTGGCCGGCGCGGTGCGTGCTTATGTGAACCGGTATGGCGTCGCGCCTGGGCGCCGTGCGGTGATCTTCGCCGACAATGACGACGCCTTCCGCACCGCGACCGATCTTGCCGATGCGGGTGTGGCGGTCGCAGCGGTGATCGACGCGCGAAAAGTTCCTTCGACCGCGTCGCGCGACGCCGCGGAAAAGGCCGGCGCGCGCTATTTCCCGGGCGGCGCGATCGAGCGCGTGCGCGGCCGCCAGGGCGTCAAAGGCGCGGTGGTGCGGGATGCCGGCGGGAAGACGCACAGCTTCGATTGCGACCTGATCGCCACCTCGGGCGGCTGGGCGCCGAGCCTGCATCTCACCACGCATCTCAACGGCAAGCCGCAATGGAGCGAGGCGCTTGCCGCGCTGGTGCCAGGGACGTTGCCGCCGGGCATGAGCGTTGCCGGTGCGGCGCAGGGCGCTTTCGGCCTCGGCGCGTGTCTCAAGGAAGGCCATGCAGCCGGGGCGGCAGCAGCCACCGAATGCGGCTTCGCCAAGTCACGCGGCGTCGCGCCGGAGGCTCAGGACGAAAGCACCGCCGCAGCGCCGGTGTGGCAGGTGGAGAACAGCCGCGGCAAGGCCTTCGTCGATTTCCAGAACGACGTCGCGGTTTCGGATGTGAAGCTTGCCGCGCGGGAAGGCTTCCGCATTCCGGAACATCTCAAGCGCTACACCACTCTCGGCATGGCCACCGACCAGGGCAAGACCGGCAATCTCAGCGGCGCGGCGGTGCTCGCGAAGGTCACCGGACGCTATCTCGGCGCGGTCGGCACCACCACGTTCCGTCCGCCCTTCACGCCGGTCGCGATCAGCGCCTTCGCCGGGCACCATCGCGGGCCGGATTTCCGCCCGGCGCGGCTGGCGCCATCGCATAAATGGGCGGAGGAGCAGGGTGCGGTATTCGTCGAGACCGGCCCTTGGCTCCGCGCGCTCTATTATCCCTGGCGGGGCGAGCAGCCGCAGGACTCGGTCAACCGCGAGGTGGCGACGGTGCGCGAGGAGGTCGGCGTGTGCGACGTCTCGACCCTCGGCAAGATCGAAGTCAGGGGCACCGACGCCGGACTCTTTCTCGATCGCGTCTATGCCAACACCTTCTCGACCTTGCCGGTCCGCAAAGCGCGCTACGGGCTGATGCTGCGCGAGGACGGCTTTGTCATGGACGACGGCACCACCGCGCGGCTCGGCGAGGATCATTATTTCATGACCACCACCACCGCCAATGCGGTGAAGGTGATGCAGCATCTCGAATTCTGCCAGCAGGTACTGTGGCCCGAGCTCGACGTGCAGACGGTCTCGGTGACCGAGCAATGGGCGCAATATGCCGTCGCCGGACCGCGCGCCCGCGACGTGCTGCAAGCGACCGTCGATTCCGCGCATGACATTTCCAACGAAGCCTTTCCCTATCTCGCTTGCGGCGAAATCACGGCCTGTGGGGGGGTCCCGGCGCGGCTCTACCGGCTGTCCTTCTCGGGCGAACTGGCCTACGAGATCGGCGTGCCGGCCGAGTTCGGCGACAGTCTTTTGCGCGCCATCCTCGAGGCCGGCGCCGCCTATGGCATCGCGCCCTACGGCACCGAGGCGCTGGGCGTGCTGCGCATCGAGAAGGGGCATCCTGCGGGCGCTGAGCTGAACGGCCAGACTTCCGCGCACGATCTCGGTATGGGCAAGATGCTCTCGGCCAAGAAGGACTTCGTTGGACGGTTCATGGCGGCGCGGCCCGCGCTCACCGATCCCGCGCGCCTGACTTTGGTGGGCTTGCGCCCGCTCAATCGCGAAGATCGCTTGCGCGCCGGTGCGCATCTCATTCCAAAAGACGCAGAACCGGTGGCCAAGAACGACCAGGGCCATGTCACCTCGATCGCGTTTTCGCCGTCGCTCGGCCATTGGCTCGGGCTCGGGCTGCTCGCGCATGGGCCGAAGCGGCATGGCGAGATCCTGCGCGCTTACGATCCGGTCCGCGGCGCTGACGTGCCGGTCGAGGTGCGGCCGCCTTGTTTCGTCGATCCGCAAGGGGAGCGCTTGCGTGTCTGAGCGAACCCTCCGCAAAGTCTCGGCCCTGGCAGGCCTCGCCGCCCCCGGCCGTTACGGCAAGGCTAACGGCGCGCCGGGCGTCACCATCGAGGAGCGGCAGGGCCTCGGCATCGCCACGGTCGCCGCACGCAAGGGCCAGGCCGAGGCGCTGACGGCCGCCGTCAGGGAGGCCTATGGCGTGGATCTCCCCAACGGCTCGAACGTGGCGCGGGGCGAGACAGTGAGCTTCATCGGCTACGGACCGGGACAATGGCTCGCCGTGTCCGGGACATTCGCCGCCGAAACTTTAGTGCACGAGATGGGCAAGCGTTTGGCCGGTCTCGCCTCGATCGCCGACCAGCACGGCGGCCGCACGGTGCTGCGCCTGAGCGGGCCGCGCGCGCGCGACGTGCTCGCCAAGGGTCTGCCCATCGACCTGCATCCGCGCAGTTTCGCGCCCGGTGACGCCGCCACCAGCACGATCTCGCTGATGGGGGTGCAGATCTGGCAGGTGGACGATACGCCGGTTTACGATATCGCGCTGTTCCGCAGCGTTTCGGGGAGCTTCTGGCGCTGGCTGACGGCCTCGGCGGCGGAGTTCGGCTACGAGGTCACCGCGCCGCAGGGGGATTGAACCCCGCCTCGGCACTACCCATCTCCCTCAATCCCTAGCCATACCGTTCAGTATGCAACGGAAGCTGGGCTGAGGCGTTAGGAAAGCCAGCGGCCATAACGAACGGGACGCCATTAGCAGCGAAGTGCCTGTCCCGGTCTACTGGGCAAAAGGCTAGAACAAACCGGCCGGCCAGCTCTCACAAAGGAAAGTGCGATGCGTAACCTCATCGCCGGGCTTGTTCTCGGCTTAACAGTTTGCGGCGCGGCGTATGCGGCGACGACGGATGGCCTCGACAAGCGCGGTCTGCCCAACGAGCAATATCCGGTCTATGTGCAGATCATCGTCAAGGCGTGCCCGGCGGTGGAGACGGCGCTCGAGCCGACCAACCAGGGCAAGATCTATGACGATGAGAAGTCAATGACGCGGGAGAAGCGCAAGGCGCAGCTTCTCGACCAGGGCTGCATCGACGTGCCGATCCCGATGGAGTGGGTGAATGGTGAAATGACGCCGAAAGCCTGCCGCGGGCAGGCGGGCTATCTCGCCTCTATGCAATTCCTGGAGCAGCGCCAGGATCTCAAAGGGTTCTCCTCGGTTGGCGCTTGGGACTGCATCGTCACCGACTCGCAAACAATCGGCGCGATAAGCCAGTAGGGCTATAGGTAACTCCGAAAAGCCATTTTCACTTGCGAAGCAGTCAGCTTGCTTTCTTCTTGGGAACCTTCTTGCCCTTCTTGCGAGCCTCCGAGAGGCCGATGGCAACCGCCTGCTTGCGGCTGGTGACCTTCTTCCCGCTGCCGCTCTTCAATGTGCCTCGCTTCTTCTTGCGCATCGCGCGCTCGACGTCCTTCGAGGCTGACTTGGAATATTTCCGGGCCATGGGACAACCTCCTTATCGGCGGGCGAAACGTCGCCCGCCGATACGGGTTCCTGGCCTGCGGCAATCGCGGCTTGGCTAGATCGGCTTGATGTCGACCGCCACGGCGCGGGTCACTTCGAGCGCCACGTCGTCTCCGACATCGATCTGATCGAGATTGATATTCGGCCCGGCCACGATCGTGCGCGTCTTTCCTCCGGTCCCGGCGAAAGTGATGGTCCGCTTGTTGCGATTGATCGCGGTGATCGTATCGGTGATCTCGATCGTGGTGAGCTCGCTGCCGCCGCTGCCGCTTGGGCTGACAGTGACCCAGTCCTGCTCCGCAACCGTTGGCGCGTCGAGTCCCATACCCTCGGTCGCCTCGGCGGCGAACCCGTCGCCTTGCTGGCCCTTATTCATCTTGATGAGGTTGACGGCGACTTCGTCCTGATAGCTGATGGTGATCTTCTCCTTCACCTTGACCAGCTTGATCTTGTCCGGACCGACAATGACCTCGACCCAATTGTTGTTGGGGCCGACCACCGTCACCACCTGGTTGGTGACGTCGATCGCCTCGACCGTGGCGACCATGGTGATTACGCCGGCGTCGGCTTCGACCTCCACGGGGCCGGCCTTCAAATCCTGAATAAAGAGAAGCGAGACTGCGAGGGCCAGAGCGCCCCTAACTGCGGCAACCAAAACTCTCATAAATCATCCTCCCGACTAGAATCGCCTGACGGCCGCGCTTACCAACGGAAGCTCACGCCCATCACTGGCCCATGCTGCACGACGTCCAGCTCGTTCTTACCGAACCGGTCGTTTTCACTATAGTCCACCGCGAGCGCCCGGTAACCGACCACCGTATGCAGCGGCGTGCCCAGACAATTTATGTCAAATCCATAAGTCGCGACGGCCTGCCAGGAAAAGTCGCTGCCCACGCCGAAGCCGCCGACATCGCCTTCGAGCCTGAGTTCACTTCTGGCGTTTTCAGATGGTGCAATCGCGCAACAGGGGGCGGAAAATTCCGCATCAGGCCGCCAGGGAAGCGGCCGAAATCCGCGCTACGCGGTCTTGACCTTGCGAGCGCGGGCGATCGACTTGATGGGTCCGCGAGGCCGTCCCGATACCGCGGCGATCTCCCGGTCCTGAGCCTCGACGAAGCTGCGCGCGGGCGTGTCGCCATCCAGGCCGCCGAGATCGGCGGCTGGGACTTTTCGGTTCGAGGTCTGCGTGCCGTCCTCGTAGAGAACGTCGAAAAGCACGAAACCGTTGGGTCGGGCTTGCTGTTTTCTGGCCATGATCGACTTCGCCTAGGCGTCCTCTTGAGTCGTATCCGCGCCTGACTCCTCGCCACGCGCGGCGGCTTTGCGCTTCGCCGTCTCCTCTTCGAGACGTTTCAGCTTCTCCTGCTTCTTTTGCGCCTTCGCCCGATTCCGGTCGGCGCGCTGCTGGTTATAGTTCGGCTTGAATGCCATCGGGGTCACTCACTCCAAAACGATTCTAGGTTTGCCGCGACCGCCGCGGCTTTGCCGGCCGCGACACCGGCGGGGTGGAAACTTCGGCTGCCTTGTCGGCCGCCTCCTTGGCGAGGCGAAGCTCGCGCAGACGGGCCGTCTTGAGCGCCATGGCCTCGTATTCGCGTTCTTGATCGAGCTTGAAGCTCGCCTCGCGCTTTTGCGCCCGGCCGAGCAGCGCCTCGGCGTTGCGCCGGGCGGCGCTGCTGCGGGTGGTAGTTTTGCTCATGGTTCGTCTCCTCTAGAGAGGGTAGGCCCGTTCAGTCTTGACGCGCGCCGCGGCCGGCCGCGGGACGGCGGCGAAGCGGCGTTGGCGGGAGCGGCCGCGCGGCTTGGGCCGGGTGGCATTTTCGCGGCTCGGCGCCGGAGCGGTAGCGAAGGCCAGCCGATGCTCGCCGACCGTGACCGGCGAACGCATCAGGCGCTCGATCGCCGTAAGATGCGGCCGTTCGTCCTGATCGCAGAAGGAAAGCGCTGACCCGCCGGCGCCGGCCCGCGCGGTGCGGCCGATGCGGTGGACATAGCTCTCCGGCTCGTTCGGCAGCTCGTAATTGACCACATGCGAGATGTTGGGAACGTCGATGCCGCGCGCGGCGATGTCGGTCGCCACCAGAATGCGCACTTTGCCGCCCCGAAAGGCATCGAGCGCGCGAACCCGCGCGTTCTGCGCCTTGTTGCCATGCAGCGCCACGGTGGCAAACCCGGCCTGGACCAGATTGCGGCAGACGCGGTCGGCGCCGCGCTTGGTGCGGGTGAAGACGAGCACCCGGTCCATGGCCTGGTCGGCGAGCAGCGCCTCGAGCAGCGCCCGCTTTTCCTTGGCCCCGACGAAGAACACGCGCTGATCGATGCGATCGACCGCGACCTTGGCCGGCGCGATGTCGACGCGGACCGGCGCCTTCAAAATATCCTGGGCGAGCTTGGCGATCGGCGGCGGCATGGTGGCGGAGAAGAGCAGGGTTTGCCGCTGGCGCCCGCACAGCGAGACGATCTTCCGCACGTCGTGAATGAAGCCCATGTCGAGCATGCGGTCGGCTTCGTCGAGCACGAGGATGGAGACTTTGTCGAGCCGGACATGGCGCTGCTGGCAAAGATCGAGCAGGCGTCCCGGCGTGGCGACCAGTATGTCGACCCCGGCTTTCAGCGTCTTGACCTGGTGATGCTGGTTGACGCCACCGAAGATCACGGCGGAGCGCAAGGGGAGGCCCTTGCCATAGGCGCGGAGTCGCTCGCCGATCTGACTGGCGAGTTCGCGCGTCGGCGCGAGAATGAGGGCATTGGGCGCGCCCGGAATACGCGGCGCACGCGCGAGCGAAAGCAGCTGGAGCACGGGCAGGGCGAAAGCCGCCGTCTTGCCGGTGCCGGTCTCGGCGATGCCGAGCAGGTCCTTGCCCTGGATCAGCAGGGGAATGGTCTGGATCTGAATCGGCGTCGGTTTGGAGTAGTTCTCGGCCTTCAACGCGAGCCGCAAAGGCTCGACCAAGCCGAGGCCATCGAAAGTGGAAAGTGGCACTTGTAATAGTTCCTTGTACGCCAAATCCTGGCGGGCGCCGGAAGGCGCGGCCGGAATGGCGTTTTGCCTCACCCCACGCGCTATCTGGGGGCAGACGATGAGAAGAAATTGTCTCGGGATGAGGCGCCGGAAGTGCGGCAGCTACGCGCGATCGCGAGCAATCAATGTGAACGGAACATGGACTCCGGAGGCCATCATGTCAAGGGAAGAGGCTGTTTCCGGTTAAGAAATCAGCCGGCCGACGCCTTATCCGTCTTGCGGCGGCGCAGCGGGTATTTGGCGCTGTCGTAGAGGGCGCGGATGCCGAAGCCGTCGAACCGCTCCTCGTTGACCTCGAGCGTGCTGCCGACCAAGAGCTCCGGCGGCAGTTCCTCGACGGCGTATTTGATCGCCTCGGCGGCGCTCTTGAAGCGCGTATAGCGCATCGGCCGCTTACCCGTCTTGCTCGCGCTGGCATATAGCTCGGCGGGAGCCCTGTAATCGAACGCACTCACAAATACCATTAAAGCATGCCAGCAAGGGCTTTGCCAGCTTCCGGGCGTCGACGGTTACCTCTGCCTTGACAGCGCCGTCCGCCGGCACCGTCGTTCGTCAAGGCCATGCTTGACAAGGCCGAGGCTGGGCCGTCCCTTTTGCATCAAGGCGAACATGCGCCGTTTGACTCGCTAGGAGCCTCGATGCCGCATTACGCACCGCTCATCACGACCGTCGTGGTCGCCTTGGCGCTCGCCTGGCTGCTGGCCGCGGTGATGCAGCGGTTCAGGCTCCCGCTGCTGGTCGGCTACCTGCTCGCCGGCATCATCCTCGGCCCGTTCACGCCCGGGTTCGTCGCCGACCAGAATCTCGCCAATCAGCTGGCGGAGATCGGCGTTATTTTGTTGATGTTCGGCGTCGGCCTGCATTTCTCGCTGGAGGATCTCCTGTCGGTGCGCGCCATCGCCATTCCCGGCGCCATCGCGCAGATCGCCTGCGCAACGCTGCTCGGAATCGCGCTGACGACGTGGATGGGCTGGCCGATCGGCGCCGGGCTGGTGTTCGGCCTCGCGTTGTCGGTGGCGAGCACGGTGGTGCTGCTGCGCGCGCTTCAGGAGCGGCGGCTGATCGATACCGAGCGGGGGCGCATCGCCGTAGGCTGGCTGATTGTCGAGGACATCGCCATGGTGCTCACCCTGGTGCTGCTGCCGGTCCTGGCGAGCCTCTTGCGCGGCGACAGCGACGCTGGCCCGGCCGAGATCGCCGCCGTGCTGGGGGTGACCGCCGCCAAGATCGCCGCCTTCATCGCCATCATGCTGATCGTCGGCAAGCGGGTGATCCCCTGGATTCTCCATTACATGGCGCATACCGGCAGCCGCGAACTGTTCCGCCTGTCGGTGCTGGTGATCGCGCTCGGCGCTGCCTTCGCCGCCGCGGAACTGTTCGAGGTGTCGTTCGCACTGGGGGCGTTCTTCGCCGGAATGATCTTGAGCGAGTCGGCGCTGAGCCAGCAGGCGGCGCAGGAGACGCTGCCCTTGCGCGATGCCTTTGCCGTCTTGTTCTTCGTTTCGGTGGGCATGCTGGTCGATCCCTCGATCGTGGTTCGTGAACCGGTCGAGGTCATCGCCACCGTGCTCATCATCGTGGTCGGCAAGTCGCTCGCCGCCTACGCCATCGTGCGCGGCTTCGGCTATGGCAATGCGACGGCGCTCACCATTTCCGCCTCGCTCGCGCAGATCGGCGAGTTCTCGTTCATCCTTGCCAATCTCGGCGTTGTCTTGCTGCTGCTGCCCGAGGAGGGCCGCGATCTCATCCTCGCCGGCGCCATCATCTCGATCTTGCTCAATCCCTTTATCTTCAGCGCGCTCGACCGGCTGCTCCACAGGCGAGAGAAGGCGGCGGCCGAGGCCGCCGATGCTGCCGATGCGGCTAAGCCGCCCGAGCCCGAACTGGCGACGCGCGAGCCCATCCGGCCAACCACTCTTTCGAATCATGTCGTCCTGGTCGGCCATGGCCGGATCGGCCACTTCATCAGCGATGTCTTGGGGGGCACATCCACGCCGCTCTTCGTCATCGAGGACAATGACGACGAGGTCCACGCGTTGCAGCGGCGAGGCATCGAGGCCTTGAGCGGCAACGCGGCGGATCCGGAAGTGCTGGCGGCGGCCAATCTCGGCGCGGCAAGCTGCCTGTTCGTGGCCATCCCCGACGTCTTCGAGGGCGGCCAGGTGGTGCAGCAGGCCCGCGCCACCAATCCCGGTCTCCGGATCATCGCCCGCGCGCACACCGAAGCCGAACACGAACATCTCCAGCGGCACGGCGCCACGCTGATCGTCATGGGCGACCATGAGATCGCCAAGGCGATGCTGGATCAGCTGGCGACCGGCGCACGCGGCAGCCACGGCTTGGGAGCAACTGCTCCAGAGCCCACAGCAGCGACTTGAGGTCGGCGGAAAAGCCCCGCCCGCTTAAGGCAGAAAACCGGCCGTGAAACAGGATACGCGGCTTAGCCCTGCCGCTCCGCGAGCGCGCCGGCCTCTTCGTCGGTGAAGACCCTGCTCCTGGTCAGGAAGCGCACGCCTTCCGGCGCTTCGAGGGAGAAGCCCGAGCCGCGGCCGGGCACCACGTCGATGATCAATTGGGTGTGCTTCCAATAGTCGAACTGGTCGGCGTCCATATAGACCGCGCAATCGCCGATCTCGCCGAGCTTCACGTCGTTGCCGCCCACCCGGAACTCGCCTTGCGGGTAGCACATCGGCGCCGAGCCGTCGCAGCAGCCGCCCGACTGATGGAACATCAGCGGCCCGTGCTTGGCGCGCAAGCGCTCGATCAGCTCGAGCGTCTCCTCGGTGGCGAGCACCCGTTCGACCATGCCGATCCTTCTTCCTTGGCATCGCCCGGGTCGGCTGGGCGCTCCAGTAACCCCCTGCGGAAATTGGCCGCTCCTACCAGGGTTACTAGATTCCCGCTTGCGCGGGAATGACAACGAACTGCCACGCTCGGGCTTAAAAGAAGCCCATCGCCTTCGGGCTATAGCTGACCAGCACATTCTTGGTCTGCTGGTAATGGTCGAGCATCATCTTGTGGTTCTCGCGCCCGATGCCGGATTTCTTATAGCCGCCGAAGGCCGCATGCGCCGGGTATAGGTGGTAGCAATTGGTCCACACCCGTCCCGCCTGGAGCCCGCGCCCGAAGCGATAGGCGCGGTTGATGTTGCGGGTCCAGATGCCGGCGCCGAGCCCATAGAGCGTGTCGTTGGCGATCTGCATGGCCTCTTCGTCGTCCTCGAAGGTGGTGACCGACAGCACCGGCCCGAAAATCTCCTCCTGGAAGATGCGCATCTTGTTGTGGCCGGCGAATACGGTGGGCTTCATGTAATAGCCCTCGCTGAGCTCGCCATTGAGCTTGGCGCGCTCGCCGCCGGTGAGCAGTTCCGCCCCTTCCTTCTTGCCGATATCGACATAAGAGAGGATCTTCTCCAGCTGGTCGTTGGAGGCCTGAGCGCCGATCATGGTCGAGGCCTCGAGCGGGTTGCCCTGCTTGATCTTTTCCACCCGGGCGATCGCCTTCTCCATGAACTTGTCGTAGATCGACTTCTGCACCAGCGCGCGCGAGGGGCAGGTGCAGACCTCGCCCTGATTCAGCGCGAACATGGTGAAGCCTTCCAGCGCCTTGTCGAAGAAGTCGTCGTCGTCTTGCATCACATCGGCGAAGAAGATGTTGGGCGATTTGCCGCCGAGTTCGAGGGTCACCGGGATCAGATTCTCCGACGCGTATTGCATGATCAGCCGGCCGGTGGTGGTTTCGCCGGTGAAGGCGATCTTCGAGATGCGCTTGTTCTGGGCCAGCGGCTTGCCGGCCTCGACGCCGAAGCCGTTGACCACGTTGAGCACGCCGGGCGGGATCAGGTCGCCGACCAGATCCATCAGCACCATGATCGACATCGGCGTCTGCTCGGCCGGCTTCAGCACCACGCAATTGCCGGCGGCGAGCGCGGGCGCGAGCTTCCAGGCCGCCATCAGGATCGGGAAGTTCCACGGAATGATCTGGCCGACCACGCCGAGCGGCTCATGATAGTGATAAGCCACCGTGTCGTGATCGATCTCCGATAGCGCGCCTTCCTGGGCGCGCACGCAGGCGGCGAAATAGCGGAAATGGTCGATCGCCAGCGGAATGTCGGCGAAGCTCGTCTCTCGGATCGGCTTGCCGTTGTCGATGGTCTCGACCGCGGCCAGCACTTGCAGGTTTTCCTGCATGCGGTCGGCGATCTGGTTGAGGACTTCCGCGCGCTTGGCCGGCGCCGTGTTGCCCCAGGCATCCTTCGCCTTGTGCGCGGCGTCGAGGGCGAGCTCGATATCGGCGGCCTGGGAGCGGGCGATCTGGCAGACCGGCTTGCCGGTGAGCGGGCTGATATTGTCGAAATAGCCGCCATCGAGCGGCGGGACCCACTTGCCGCCGATGAAATTGTCGTAGCGCGAGCGCAGGGCCACGCGTGCATTCAAGGTTTCAATGACTTGGTGGAGCATGGGGTTCTCCCTAGACTTGAGCCGCTTTTGGGTCTTCTAATCCAATCCTGACCCCCGGCCTTGACCTGCGTCAAGCCGAACCTCAAGTTGCAGCCCGGATGGCGGGGAACAGGGCCGGGATGCGAGGCGTTCGGTCAAGGATTTGGACGGTCGAGGAGAGGCAAGATGCGAAATATCAGTCCGATGCTGGCGTTTCTGCTGGGCGTGGCGGTGGTTGGCCTCGGCGTGCTCGGCTACATGCTCTATGAGCGGCAGAACCGGCAGGTGCTGAAGATCGACGTGCCTGGCTTCCAGGGCGAGATCACCAGGGACAAAGGCATCGATCTCGAGGTCGGCAAGGACCGCTAAGTTTAAACTTGCACGGGCTTTGCCGCGCAAGATCGCGGCGGAAAGCCCTCTCCCACAAGGGGAGAAGGTAATTTTGCCGAGCGTCTATAAAACCAGTTAATTCAGAAACCTAGTTGCCCCCTTGGAATGCTGAATGAACTAGGCTGCATTTAGGTAACGTTTGAACCGGTTTCGCGAAAATCGTGGGCCGTTTCTTTGCCTGCGGTGGTTTGCGCCGTTAGCTTTCGCCTCACATCATGTGTTTCGGTGCAATTTTTACCCCCTGAGGGGGTTATCGTCGTCCAGGCGTGACCCCCGACCAACCAAGGGTTCTCATGCAGGTTCAAAACATTGCAGGTTGTAGGGTGGGGTGAATGTTCAAAGCCGATCGGGGGTCAATCGTGTTGTGAATTGCCGCTCATGTGTGCCGCCTGTAGGAGCGCAGGAACTGGGCGTTGATGGCGACGATGACAGTGCTGGCGGACATGAAGACGGCTGCGACCGCGGGCGTCATCATGAAGCCTGTCCCGAAGGTGATACCCGCCGCCATCGGCACGGCGATCGCGTTGTAGGCCGTTGCCCAGATGAGGTTCTGCACCATCTTGCGATAGGTGGCGCGCGAGAGCCCGAGGATGGCCCCGACATCACGCGGGTCGCTTCGAACCAGTACGACGTCGGCGGACTCCACAGCGACGTCGGTGCCCGCGCCGATGGCGATCCCAAGATCAGCCACCACTAGGGCGGGCGCGTCGTTCACGCCGTCGCCGACCATGGCGACGGACAGCCCGCGCGCCTGCAGTTCCTCGATCTTCTGTGATTTCTGAGCGGGCAGAACCTCCGCGAAGTACTCGGTGATGCCGAGTTCCTCGGACACCGCCTTTGCAACGCCCTCGGCATCGCCGGTGAGCATGACCGAGCTGATCCCGAGCGACTTGAGTTCAGCGATGGCTTCCTTCGATTCCGCACGTACGATGTCGGCCAGCGCAAGGAGTGCGCGCGGGGTTCCGTCGCGGACCAGAACGACGACCGTCTTGCCTTGTCCTTCCAATCGCTTGAGGCTGTCATGAGCGATTGCGTTCCCCTGCCGCGCGAGGTGGCCGGGGCTGACGATGCGCAAGTCCTGGCCTTCGACCCTGGCGACGATGCCTTCGCCCGTGATGTTGCTCAGCTCGCTGGCTCTTGGGATGGTCAGGTTCCGGTTCTTTGCCTCGGCGACGATGCCGTGGGCGATGGGGTGCTCGGACTGGCTCTCGGCGGCTGCCGCATAGGTCAACTCTTCGTTCTTGTCGCCACCGGCGAGCAGCACGATGTCGCTGACGCCGAAGCGGCCCTCGGTTAGCGTGCCGGTCTTGTCGAACACCACGGTATTGAGGTTGCGCGCCCGCTCGAAGGCCGCGCGGTCGCGGATCAGGAGGCCGTTTCCGGCTGACAGCGAGGTGCTGGCCGCGACAACGAGCGGAACCGCTAAGCCAAGCGCGTGAGGACAGGCGACGACCATTACCGTCACCATACGCTCGATCGCGAATTCGAGTGGCGCGTCCAGCACCAGCCACCAGACGGACAGCGTTCCGAAACCCACCGTGAGCGCGATATAGGTCAGCCATGAGGCGGCGCGGTTGGCGAGGTCCTGGGTGCGGGAACGGGTGGCTTGCGCCTTCTTCACCAGGTCGATGACCTGCGCCAGATAAGTGGCGTCACCGGTGGCGGTCACTTCGATGGTGACGGCATTGGCGCCGTTAATCGCGCCGCCGATTGCGGTCGCGCCGATGGTTTTGGAGACCGGCCGGGATTCACCGGTCAGCATGGCCTCGTTGAAGCCGGATAAGCCCTCGACGATCTTTCCGTCAACGGGCACCTTGGCGCCGGGCCGAACCAGTACACGGTCTCCCGGCTGCAAGGCGGAGATAGTCACTTCGTGGGTCGTACCGTCAGCGTCGATCTTCGTCGCACTGTCGGGCAAGAGCCGGACGAGTTCCTCCAGCGCCCGCGAGGCGCCCCTGACCGAGCGCATCTCAATCCAGTGACCGAGCAGCATAATGGCGATCAGCGTCACCAGCTCCCAATAGAGTTCCTCGCCCGGAAAGCCGAAGGTGACGGCGGCAGAAAAGAAATAGGCGGCCGAAATCGCAAGCGCGATCAGGGTCATCATTCCGGGCTGACCCTTGCGCAGCTCGGAGCTGAATCCGGTCAGAAACGGCCATCCGCCATAAACATAAGCTATCGTCGAGAGCACGAAGAGGACGTAGCGGTCAGCTGGGAAGGCAAGTGTCTCGGCTATGCCAAACCAGTGCTGAATCATCGGCGAGAGCAGCAGGACCGGTGGTGTGAGGATCAGCGTCACCCAGAAGCGGCAGCGGAAGTCGGCCACCATCGCACCATGATCGTGCCCGCCATGACCGGCATGTTCAGAGTGTGTTGAGCCGCCAGCCGCGACGACCTGCCCCTGTGTTGTCGATGAGGGATGGGAATTCCCATCACCGTGGAGATCTTGGTCGTGATGTTTGGAGTGAGTGTGCGGCCGATCTGTTGTCATTCTTCTCTGTCCAGCGATGGGCGTTTGCGGCTCGGACCCGCTTGCCATTCGCCAAGCCGCGTTCCGACCAGGATGCCCTGATCATCCATCATGCCTGGCATGCCCAATGCCTGGCATGCCCATTCCTTTTGACCCACTCATCAACATTCTCATCATCGGGCAAATCATCATGCCTGCCATGGGCATCTGACCCGTCATGCCAGGAAGTTCGCGCATGAAACGTAGCGGCTCAGGAGAAGGAAATCGCAAAACTGACAGCTGGGTTGAAAAAAAATGCTATCAAGAACGAAAAGACGAACCAGACCGAGTAACCGATGGATGTCCGCGTTGGCACCACACGGGCGATCATTTCAAACATACGGGTTAGCGGCGCTTAGCCGAAGTGAGCTAGCATTCTTCGATGATGCGAGGGGCCGATTGTCAGTCGCACCGGCGGTAACAGCTCGATGCGGCGTTCGACGATGCGCAGCTACGGATTGGAAGTCGGAGATCCACCACTCATGAACATCTCCGCCTCCGCCGGTGCCACCTTCCCGTCCTGGTTGGTATCGATTAGCTTGAAGATTTTGGCATGAGCCTTCTGGAATTCCTCAAGCGATAGAGTCCCGTCGCCGTCAGTGTCCATTAGGACGAACATGACGCGCATGCACATGCCGTGACCCATCATGCTACGGCCACTCATGCCACGACCCATCATGCCTCCGCCCATGTGGCCCATCATATCCTGCCCCGTCATCTTGGCCGTTGGCGCTTCATGCTCTTGCGAACCGGTGCTGGGCGCTCCGTGTTCTTGCGCACCAGCAGTATTGCTCATGAATAGGATAGCGCACGCGATCAATATCAACTTCGGTTTCACGTTAGCTCTCCTTTGCATCTTTCTAAACCCGGAATGGGTTTCTAAACCCGGAATGGGAGACAGGGTTCCCCCACACCACGCACTTTTTCCCTGAACTGTGCGCCCGAAAAATAACACCCGGCTGGTGCGATAGCTTGCGGTGCCTACCGAACCGGCCGATCGCGAGATGGGGCAAAGACGTTATAGGTGGCCCCAAACGTGAAGGCCGCTATCCAAGCGAACACCACGTTCCAAATGATCCCCTCCACGAGACCTCTGACGGAGCCTGCCGGAGCGTTCGAATAAAGTTCGAGCCAAGCATGTGTCAGATTAAGGTTGGGAAACAGCAATGCCGCGAGCCAGCAAAGCACGTAAAGCGCTAAGAACGTAGCGGTCAGGGCCCAGCCTAGAGCAACGATGTGAACTGGCCCGCGTGAGATTTCCGTGAAAGTGTATGGCATGGCGGCTCTCCTATCGCCCACCCGCCTAACCGACTTGTTAGGATAACCCCAAATAACCGATTTGGCGACTACTGAACTGCCACACGAATCTTCGGTAGCATGTCCGGTGTGACCGTCGCGGGACGTGCTGGAAGAGGCTCCTTGCCGCGCTCTCCGTTCCTCTCGATGTCCTCGATCAGAAGCTTCATTTCCTCGATCTCACGCACTTGGGATGTAATGATCTGATCGGCTAGTCTAGCTGGCGCACTCGCGGGTCGCTATCTTGGCCCTTCGGGCATTATTGACGGCGATAGAGTGATGCGGAATCATCGCCCGCATGTAGGAAGATTGCCTTTAGCGTCAACATGAATGATCGGAACTCCCATGCTGGCTGCATGCTCGATCATCTCCGTTGTTCCACCGCGCCCCGCCGAGGGGCCGCCATCCCCAAACTGCGAGCAGTATGTCTGAGTTGTGGACGATGGCCATTCCAGCCATTTCGTAAGAGCCGATCCAAGAAGATTAGATTCATAAGCAAGGGGTTGGTTTGGTCAAGCGTCGGATCATGATACGGATCATGGCGAGGCGGATGAAGACGGCAACGGAGCGAGCGTAGCGCTCGAAGTCGCGCGCAAGCCGTCGATTGCGGCTGATCCAGGCGAAGGTGCGTTCGACGATCCATCGCTTAGGCAATACAACGAAGCGATGGGCATCGCTGCGCTTGACGATCTCGATGGTCCAGCACCCGGTGTCGG
>JAWOJH010000190.1:0-8396 GCA_046481725.1 Methyloceanibacter sp.
CGCACGGTCTCGTCCGGATCGAGCAAGCGGTTCAGCGTGGGCTCCAGGCTGAGCTTCTCGACGCCGGCGTCGAATTTCAGCGAGGTCATCGTCTCGTTGAACAGCCGGTCCCAGGCGCCGCGCGCCGTGACCGCCTTCTCGTGAAACAGCTGCTCCAGCTTGTCCTCGAGTTGATAGGGCTTCTCCTTGCGCAGATCCTCCAGCCATGGCCGGTAATGGCCAAGCTCCGACTTGGCGATCGCCGTCTCGAGTTCGGCGTCGTCGAGCCGGTTCAATTCGAGCGGGAAAAACAACAGCTTGGAGGAGATGGTGGTGATCTTCTCCTGGATGTCGCCGTAGAATTTCTGCCGCTTCGGGTCGGACGTGTCGGCGGCATAGCGCAGGCTGGCATAGGAAACGATCCGGCCCATGACGTCGTTGAGCGCCTCGAATTCGCGCACCGCCTCCGCCAAAGCCGCGCCGCCCTTCCCGCCGTCGAGCAGATGCGCGAGCTTGCCGGCATAGCGCTCCTGCATCGCCTCGGCTGCCCGCTCCGAGACCGTCAGATCCTCTTTGAGCTTCGCCGCGTCGGGCCCCGCATAGAGGTCGGCGAGATTCCACTCGGGCAGGCTGCCGAGCTGCGGCTCGTTCGCCCCGACGACGGGCTCTGGTTTGGCTTTGCCCTTTGCGGAAGCCGCTGCGTAGACGGGGTGCATGGGCCAGTTGCTGAAATGGGGCAGCATGAATTCCTCGACCGTTGGCGGATTGATTGTCTCTAGTGTGGGTGGCGAAGCAGCCGCCCGCAAGGGGGCCATAGACCGCCGGTTTTACGTGCTTTTGCCGGGCCTGCAAACCGGTGTTCACCAAAATCGAACCCGAATAAAGAGGATGTTTACCCTTAAGGTGCACGATTTTGGCACAAGAGGCTGCCTGGCTGCCGCGTAATGGCAGGGTTCGGCGTCCTCATGGTGTAAGTCTGCGTCAGTAGCGAGTTTTGCGTCATGCCCAAGCGCGTCCTGGTCGTCGACGACGACCCTGCTCAACGTCGTATTCTCGAAGAGACCATCAAGCGGTTCGGCTACCACGTCTCCACCGCCGAAAACGGTGACAAGGCGCTCGCCGCGCTCAGGTCCGATGCCTCCGGAGATATCTGTCTGGTGCTGCTCGACCTGGTCATGCCGGGCACCGATGGTCTGGCAGTCCTTTCCGCCATGCGCTCCCTGCCGAAGCGCCCGCCGGCCATCGTGCAGACCGCCCATGGCGGCATCGACACGGCGATCGGAGCGATGCGGGCGGGCGCCGCCGATTTCGTGGTCAAGCCGGTCAGCCCGGAACGGCTCGAAGTCTCCATCAAGAACGCGCTCAAGATCGAGGCGCTCGCCGACGAACTGGTGCGCATCAAGGCTTCGGCCAAGGGCGAGCTCGGCTTCGCCGATCTGATCGCCAGCAGCGAGGCCATGGACCGCGTGCTGGAGCTTGGCCAGCGCGCCGCCAATTCCACCATTCCCGTGCTGATCGAGGGCGAGTCCGGTGTCGGCAAGGAACTGATCGCCCGCGCCATCCAGGGCGAAGGCCCGCGCAAATCTGGACCGTTCGTGACCGTCAATTGCGGCGCGATCCCGGAGAATCTGGTCGAGAGCATCCTGTTCGGCCACGAGAAGGGCTCGTTTACCGGCGCTTCCGAGAAGCGCACCGGCAAATTCCTGGAGGCCGACAAGGGCACACTTTTCCTCGACGAGGTCGGCGAACTGCCGCTCGAGGCGCAGGTCAAGCTGCTGCGTGCGTTGCAGGATGGAGAGATCGATCCCGTCGGCGCCAAGCATCCGGTCAAGGTCGATTTCCGGCTCATCTCCGCGACCAATCAGAATTTGATTGCGCTGGTCAACGAAGGCCGCTTCCGCGAGGACCTCTATTACCGGCTCAACGTGTTTCCGATCTGGGTGCCGCCTCTGCGCGAGCGCCTCGAAGATGTGCCGGAACTGGTCCGCCATTTCATCGCCCGCTTCGCCGCCGAGGAAGGCAAGGCGATCGACGGCATCGACGCGGACGCCCTCGCCATGCTCCAGCGCTACAGCTGGCCGGGCAATATCCGCCAGCTGGAGAACGCCGTGTTCCGCGCCGTGGTGCTGGCCGACGGCGCCATGCTCACGGTGAACGAATTCCCGCAGATCGCCGCCCATGTGGAAGGCTACGCGGTAACCGTTCCGCCGGCTCCGGCGCCAAAGGACAAGACGCCGCGCATCGACGGGCCGGTGATGCTGGGCCAGTCGGCCGGGACGCCGGCGACCATTCACGTCCCCCAGGCCAACGGCAAGGACGCCATCGGCATCCCCGCGCTCAGCGATTCGGGCGATATCCGCTCGCTGGAGGCGGTCGAAGCCGACATGATCCGGCTCGCCTTCGGCCGCTATCGTGGCCGGATGACGGAGATCGCCAAACGGCTCGGAATCGGGCGCTCGACTCTCTATCGCAAGATGCGCGAAATCGGGCTCGAAGCGCGGCTCTAACTGCTTGGACCCAAACGGCTTTGGCAAGAAAGTCACACTCGCGCGAAAAAGCGCGGTCGAGGGGTAAAGTTTAAGGCCTGGTATGGCCATGTATGGGGGGCAGACGGTAGGGTCGTTGCCCTGCTAAATCGCGGCCGATTCGGCTTGAGGGAGCAAATCATGAGGCCTGTTTACGGTATTGCGTTCGCCTTGTTTCTGGCAGCCCCACTGACCGCGCCGGCACTTGCCGTCGAACCCGATGCGCCGCAAGCGCTGATCAGCCGGACCGAGGCCATCCGCCTCGCGGTCCAGAATCAGCTTGCGGCGAAATTCACCACCGCCACCGACGCCAAGAAGAGCGAGCAGGGTGCGCTGGTCGAATATTACGCCGTTCCCGAGCAGCGCCTGCTTTGGGTCGATGAGAACGGCCTCACCGAGCGCGGCAAGGCCGTAATGGCGGAAATCCGGCAGGCCGACGATTATGGCCTGCGCGCCGCCGACTACACCCTTCCCGACATCGCGGGCTTCGATCCTTCCAGTGCGAATGCCACCGAGTGGCTCGCCGGCGCCGAGACCAAGATCAGCTATGCGATGCTTCGCTATGCGCGCGACGCTCGCGGCGGCCGCATCGAGCCGCAGCGGCTCTCGCCCAATCTCGATCCTACCTTGGCGCTGCCCAATCCGACCGAGGTGATCGAGTCGATCGCCATCCGCTCCGATCCCGCCGCCTATCTCAGAAGCTTCCAGCCCGACCAGCCGCAATTCGAGGCGCTCCGGCAGAAGCTGATCGCGCTTCGCGGCGGCAAGACCGAAGAGCCCGCGCCGCTCGTGACCATCCCCGACGGTCCGGCTCTCAAGCTCGGCGTCGAGCATGAGCAGGTGGAGTTGCTCAGAAAGCGGCTTGGCGTGCCTCCCGAGGAGGGATCGTCGACCAACGAGATGCTGTTCGACCAGGGCCTGCTAGACGCCGTGACGCAGTTCCAGCGCAAGCACGGCATCTTCGCCGACGGCGTGGTCGGCCCGGGCACACGCCGGGTGCTCAATGCTCCCAATCAGCGTCCCTCGATGGGCAGCCCGGCGCAGATCAGGCAGATCCTCGTCAACATGGAGCGCTGGCGCTGGCTGCCGCACGATCTCGGCGCCTTCTATGTGATGACCAACGTGCCGGAGTTCATGCTGCGGGTGGTCAAGGACGACGAGCCCGTCTTCACCACGCGCGTGGTCGTCGGCAAGCTCAACACCCAGACGCCGGTCTTCTCCGAGGAGATGAAGACCGTGGTGTTCGGCCCCTACTGGCACATGCCGAACTCGATCAAGGTCGGCGAGATCAGGCCCTATCTGCGGCAGGAAGCGTCGTGGTTCTTCGGCGGCGGCGGCTGGAACACGTCGGTTCTCCAGCGGCATGGCGTACGCATGCGCTATGGCGGCCGCGACGTCGATCCGCGCACGGTCGATTGGAACCGCGTCGACATCCGCACTTTCGAGATCTATCAGCCGCCGGGACCGACCAACGTGCTTGGCAAGGTCAAGTTCATGTTCCCCAACAAGCACGACGTGTACATGCACGACACGCCGCAAAAGCACCTGTTCGCCAACACCATTCGTGCCGAGAGCCATGGCTGCATGCGGGTGCAGCACCCCGACCAGCTGGCGGCGATCATCATGCAGCACGACCAGGGCTGGAACCCGGCCCGGACGCGTTCGGCGCTGGAGACGTCCTACGATCAACAAGTGGCCCTGAGACAGAAGATTCCCGTCTACGTCGCCTATTTCACTCTTAAAGTGAATGATGACGGGTCGATCTCAACCTACGGGGATCTCTACGGTCACGATGCGCGCATGGCGTCGGCGCTCAGGCTGTAAGCCTGTGGGAAACCTGGGGAAATCCTGTTAACCTTGCCTGTTGAATTCAGGCAAGGTTAACCCCTTCGCCTTGTTTTTCCCGCAATTTGGCTAATACTCAACCCTAACGGATGGCATGTGACGGATTGCTGTCCGCTTGCCGCCTGGCCTTGCGCTGCGGCGATTGACGGGGTGCCGGCAACGGGAAGGCCGGCGAGGGAAAGGCTCACGACGGGGATGCGAATCCGGGGGAGTGTCGCACGTCGCGCCGTGCTGGGCGCGAGCTTCGTGCTGATCACCGCAGCCGCATGGTGCTCCGGAACGGCTCACCGGGCTAACGCGCTCGGCGAGACGCGCACCCTTTCCATGTACGAGATCCACACCAAAGAGACCCTCACTGTCACCTATAAGCGGAACGGCAAGTTCGACGACGAGGCGCTGAAGAAGCTCAACCGCTTCATGCGCGACTGGCGCCGCGACGAATCCACCAAGATGGACCCGGCGCTGATCGATCTGATCTGGACCCTGCACAAGCAGCTTGGCTCGCAGAAGCCGATTCATCTGGTTTCCGCCTATCGCAGCCCCGCCACCAACGAAGCGATGCGCAAAAAGGGCGGCGGCCAGGCCAAGCGGAGCCAGCACACGCAGGGCCGCGCGGCCGATATTCATTTCCCCGACGTGCCGGTGAAGGCGCTCAGGAATTCAGCCCTCGTTCAAGAAGTGGGCGGCGTCGGTTATTACCCGACCTCCGGCATCCCGTTCGTCCACGTCGACACCGGCAATGTGCGCATGTGGCCGCGCATCGCCCGCCTCGAACTCGCCGCGCTGTATCCCGACGGCAAGACCAGATATCTGCCGAGCGACGGCAAGCCGATCACCCTCGCCGATTACAAGCTGGCCCAAGCCAAAGGTCTGACCAGCAAGACCATGGTCGCCTCCGCCGGCCCGGCCAAGGGCAAGATCAAGCCCGAACCCGCCGCCCAGCTGGTTGCCGAAGCCAAGCCGCAAGTCGAAACTCCGCGGCCGGTGCTCGCCGCCTTCACGCCGCCGGTCATCGCCGAAGATCCCCGCGAGCCCGGCACACCGCCCGCCAAGCTCTTCACCTATGCAAGCGCCGGCGGCGTCGGTCTGCCCAATATGCGGCCCAGGGCACCCAAGGTAGCGGCCCCGGCGCCAACCGAAACGCCCGCCTATCAGGATGCCTCGGTGGTGAGCGCGCCCGAGGCCGACGACGATCATCCCGAGGCTTTGAGCTACATGCCCTTCGATGTGGCCGGACTGATGACGGACAACTCGGTCACCTATAGCCGCACCATCGCCCCCCTCACTCATCCCGAGCAGGTCGATCTCGACTATTTGTTCGACGACATGGACCAGCCGACGTCCTTCACCTTCCGCAAGGGCTCGGGTTATGTCAGCCTTGCCGCGGCGCAGCGCTTCTCCGGCGAGGCAGTGCGGAACCTCTACGCCGAGTTCGAGCCGGCCAATCCTGCGCCTACTCAGCTAGCTCAAAGCACCCGCTAGGCCGCTCGGGCACCGGACGAGTCTTCGACTTCAGTCCTTCTCTCGCCGGCATAGACCGACTCCAGCCAGCCCAGTCCCACCAGCAGGAACAGGGCGAGCGCCACCGACAGGCCGACGATGGTCCAGGCGGCGAGCCCGCAGGCAATCCCCAACGCCGCCGTGACCCAGACCGTGGCCGCGGTCGTCAATCCCTTGACCGTCTTGGTCTCCCGGTCGCGCAGAATGACCCCGGCGCCGATGAAGCCGATGCCGGCCATGATCCCCTGGATCACGCCTTGCACCACGCGGCTCAAGGCGTCGGGATGGTGCGCCAGCCCCTCGAAATGGATGGTCGACAGCGAAACCACCGCGGCGCCGAGCGAGACCAACCCAAGCGTCCGCATCCCGATGGGCTTGTTGGTCAGATCGCGGTTGATGCCGATCACCACGCCGACGATCGCCGCCGCGCCGAGACGCAGCGCGATGTCGAGGATGTCGAATGAGGCCGCGTTCTCGTCCAAGGGTTAGGCTGCCGCTGCCTCCGCCATGCCGAGCGCATGCAGATAAGTCGCCAGCACCGCGTCTTCTTCCCGGCGCTTGTTCTCGTCCTGCTTGCGCAAGCGGATCACCGCCCTCAACGCCTTCACGTCGAAACCGGTTCCTTTGGCTTCGGCATAGACTTCGCGGAGATCGGCGGCGAGCGCCGCCTTTTCCTCCTCGAGCCGCTCGATGCGGGCGACGATGGCACGAAGCTGGTCTTTGGCTGTTGTCTGGAGCGGCACGTTATGACCCCCGATTCTTATTGATTCGACATGGGGGAGCCTAGCGCCGCTTCCCGCCGGGGCAAGACGGCGCCCCGGCTTATCCCGCTTATCCAATGCGCGGCTCGCGGAGCTCCTCAGCCGGCACGCTGGCGCGGCTTCACCGGGGCTTCGGTCTGGAACTTGGCCTTCCACTCCTCATAGGGCATGCCGTAGACGATCGCCCGCGCTTCGTCCTTGCTGAGCGCAATGCCCTTGGCTGCGGCGGCCTCCTGATACCAATTGGACAGGCAGTTCCGGCAGAAGCCGGCGAGCTCCATCAAGTCGATGTTCTGCACGTCGGTTCGTTCGCGCAGATGCGCGACGAGACGCCGGAAGGCCGCGGCCTCCAGCTCGATTTTGGTCCGCTCATCCATGCCGTGATCTCCTTTGGCGCAGATCTCTGCGCCGGCTTTGCCGCGAGGCGCCCGATCGGCAAAGGAGCCGTACAACGCCATCGCCTGAAGCGCGCCGCCGGCCTCGTCTATCGCCCGGCGCAGCGCGGTGGCGAGATGGTCCGCCCACTCGGCCTGGCCCTCCGGCCCGAGGATCAGGTCCTGACGGATCTCGATCAAGGCGTGCGCCAAACCGCGCGCGGTGCCGTGACGGTAAAGTGTATCGTCCTTGAGCTGACCTGAATAGGGAAGGTTGTCGCCGACTTCGATCCCGGGAATGCGGCGCAAGGCGGCGAGCAAGGGCAGCGCCAACCGCGGGTCCTTGTCCCACAACACCCCCACCGACCAGGGGCGCGGCACCCCCTTCCAGGCCTGGGTGAAGCTGTGCACCGAAACCAGCACCGGTGGTCTCCCCGCGGCGATCGCCGCATCGATCGCGCGCTCGATCGCCTGGTGATAGGGCTGATAATAGCCGTCGATCCGCGCCTCGATTTCTTCCGGCGCGAGACCGACATTGCCGGGCACGATCAGGCTGTCCGAAATCCGCATGATCAGCGTGGGGTCGTCGCGCCCGCGATTGGGGTCGATCAAGAGGCGTGAGAAGCCCGACAGCACCGCCGGTGCCCCGAGCATACTCGCCAGGCGCTGCGCTACCTCCGCGGCGCCGAGATCGTAAGCAATATGGCGATGGAGATCCTGGGGCTTGAGGCCAAGCGTACCGTGCGCTTCCGGCAGCGTGTTCTCGGCGTGGTCGCAGAGGATAAGGAGACCAGTACGCGCGTCCCCTTCGATTGAGCGATAGGGCGTGGCGCTCAACTCGTCTTGTGGCGGCTTATCCAGTCGAAGCTCCAAACGGCCAATTTGCCCAGCACCGCCTCTAGTTGGGCTTGCCGGGGGCCCAGGGGCAAGAAAAAAGCTTGCACGCGGCCCAGCTTGCGACGCAATTACCCACGATTTTCGTGAGGTCTTTCGCAACCGCGAACAGAGTCTATAATCGGCCCGCCTGGTGAGAGAAACGCAACCAATTCGGTGCTATTCTTCGACATTCTTTAATCGTGATTGCAGGCTGTTAGAGGGATGATGTTCGGCTTCCAAGTCATTCGCGCCGGGCGCAAAGTTCCGGTGGCCGCCCCCCGCGGGCGGTGGTTGTGGAGCCTTGGCCCCTCGCTCGCGGTGGCTCTGGTCGCCGGAACGGCAACGCCGGCTCATGCCGACCTCAAGCTCTGCAACACCACGGCAAGCCGGGTCGGCGTCGCCATCGGCTATAAGGACGCCGAAGGCTGGGCCACCGAGGGCTGGTGGAACATCGCCTCGCACACCTGCGAAACCTTGCTCAAGGGCGTCCTGATCGGCCGATTCTACTACATCCATGCGGTCGACTATGACCGCGG
>JAWOJH010000208.1:0-24163 GCA_046481725.1 Methyloceanibacter sp.
ATATTCCGAACGAGGATGCCTTGAGCCTCGTGTTCGACGACACCCTGCTGTTCGATCTCGACAAATTCTCCGGCTACGATCGCATCGAGACCGGCACCCGCGCCAATGTCGGCGCGCGCTATACCGCGCAGCTTGCATCCGGCGCCTATGGCCGCGCCGTGTTCGGCCAGAGCTACCAGATCGCCGGTCAGAACGAGTTTGACACCGAGTTCTACCGTAATGCCGGCCTCGCCACCGATACGTCCGACTATGTCGGCGGCCTGTACATCCAAGCCAATCCCTATCTCGGCTTCTCGGCCCAATCGCGCTTCAACGAGCATAATTTCGACATTCAGCGCACCGATCTGGGGTCGTGGGCACACTACGGCCCGGCGCGCGTCAGGGTGAACTATGCCGACGTCGTCGGCGAGCCCGGCCTGGGCGACGGCACGAAGCGGGAAGAAATCGTTGCTGCTGGAGCCTTGTCGATCACCGAGGCTTGGGCGCTGCTCGGCAATTTGCGCTACGACATCGAGGCCGAGCAGACCATTACCGACGGCCTTGGCGTGCGCTGGCAGGACGACTGTTTCCTGTTCGACGTGACCTATCAACGCTCCTACATCCGTGACCAGGATATCGAGCCCGACGAGCGTTTCCTGGTGAACTTCACGCTGAAATATCTCGGCAGCTACTCTTTAGCGACCGACCAAGGAACCGGAGTGTTTGGAGCGGGCGCGTCCGACACCAATTAGTAGGACAACCAAGTTGATGCTTACGTTCAGCAAGACTGTAGCGGATGGAGCAGTGGTACAGTCCGGTGCTCTTGCCGTATCGCGCTCCCGCAGTGGACGGGGACGGGCCTGTCTGTTTGCCGCAGTTCTGATAACGGGCACGACCTGGGGGCTGGCGCAAGAAATATCGATTAAGGTTCTCGTCAACGACTCCCCCATCTCCGACTACGACATCGACCAGCGCGAGCGCTTTCTCGCCATCACCACGCAGCGCGAGCCCTCTCCCGCGCTGAAGAAGGAAGCGACGGACATGCTCATCGAAGAGCTCTTGCAGATTCAGGAGGGAAAAAAACTGACCGTGGTGCCGGACGAGGATGACGTGAAGCAGATCCTTGCCGACATGGCGCAGAAGAACAACCTCGACGTCGACGGCCTTACCACCGCGCTCGGTCAGGCGGGCGTCAACATCAAGACGCTGAAAGATCGTATCAGGGCCCAGATCGTCTGGCAGGAAGCGGTGCGCCGCAAATTCCGCCGCGATGTGAACATTGGCGACGGCGACGTTACCGCCGCGCTCGCCGAGGCCGGCCAGGTGGAAGCGACCGAAGACGGCCCAGCGGAGCCGGGGCTGCAGCTCCGGCAGGTGCGCTTCGAGGTTCCGGCCGGCGCCGATCAGGCCACCCTCGCCGCCAAGCTTGCGGCGGCGGAGAGTCTGCGCGCGCGGTTTACTTCCTGCGCCGATCTCGCCAAGGGCGTCAGCGGCGCCAACGTCAAGACACTCCAGGATCAAAAGCCTGCATCGCTGGTTCAGCCCGCGCGGCTCCTGGTTACCAACGCCAAGGTTGGGCAGATGACACCGCCCACCATCGGCGCCTCGGCTGTCGAACTTTACGCGGTGTGCGGCAAGCGTACCGTCGTGGCTGATGAAAAGGTCCGCAGCGAAACCCAACGCAAATTGATGAACCAGGAAATGGTGCTGCGCGCCGAACGGTTTTTGCGCGATATTCGCGGAGACGCCTTCATCGAATACCGCTAGGGAGGATTTTCGTGCTACCCGAGCGCCCATGGACCGCAACGAACTGCCGCTGGCGCTCACCTCGGGCGATCCCGCCGGGATCGGCCCTGACATAACGCTGCTCGCCTGGCAGGCGCGCGTAAGGGACCGCATCCCTCCCTTCGCCCTGCTCGGCGATCCCGGCGTACTCGCTGCCCGCGCCGAAGCGCTCGGCCTCGAGGTGCCGATCGCAACGGTGGACCGGATCGAGCATGCGTCTGCGTGCTTCGCGCAGGCGCTGCCGGTGTTGCCCGTGCCCATCGAAGCCCCGGTGGTTGCCGGTCGGCCGGACCGCGCTGCCGTCCCGGCCATCCGGCAATCGATCGAGCTTGCCGTCGATCTCGTGCGCGACGGCGCGGCCTGCGCGGTCGTCACCAATCCGATTGCCAAATCCGTGCTCTACGGCGCCGGCTTCGCCTTCCCCGGCCACACCGAATATCTCGCGTCTCTGAGCGCATCTCCGGGTGAGCCGGTGCAGGCTGTGATGCTGCTCGCGAGCCCTGATCTGAAAGTGGTGCCCGTCACCATTCATGTCGCGCTGAAAGATGTGCCGCGCCTGCTGACGCCGGATCTGATCCTTTCCACTCTCGAGATTACGGCACGGGACCTCGAGCGCTATTTCGGATTGGCCCGTCCGCGCCTTGCCGTGACCGGGCTCAATCCGCATGCCGGCGAAGACGGCAACCTGGGACGCGAGGAGATCGAAATCATCGCCCCGGCGATCGAGGTGGCGCGGGCCAAGGGCCTCGCCGTCAGCGGACCCTACCCCGCCGACACCATGTTCCACGCCGGCGCGCGCAAGGATTATGACGTGGCCATCTGCATGTATCACGACCAGGCGCTCGTGCCTTTCAAGACCCTCGCCTTCGAGGAGGGCGTCAATGTTACGCTCGGTCTGCCATTCGTGCGCACCTCTCCGGACCACGGCACCGCGTTCGGCATCGCCGGCACCGGCAAGGCAAACCCGCGCAGCCTGATCGAAGCGCTGCGTCTTGCCGCCTCCATGGCCGCTAGGGCCAAGGCCCGGTCGTGAGCACGCCGGACGGCCTGCCGCCGCTGCGTGAAGTGATCGGCGCGCTCGGCCTGTCCGCCAAGAAGAGTCTCGGCCAGAATTTCCTGCTCGACTTCAACCTGACCCGGCGGATTGCCCGCGCCGCAGGCCCGCTAACCGGCGCGACCATCGTCGAGATCGGGCCGGGTCCCGGCGGGCTCACCCGCGCCCTGCTGCTTGAAGGCGCGTCTCGCGTCGTCGCCATCGAAAAGGATTCGCGCTGTCTGCCGGCGCTGGAAGCCATCGCCGCGCACTACCCCGGCCGGCTGGACATTCTGGCCGCCGACGCGCGCGCGATCGACTATCCCGCCCTCGCCCTTACCGCTCCGGCTCGCGTCGTCGCCAATCTGCCCTACAGCGTGGCGACCCCCCTCCTGGTTGCTTGGCTCAAGACCGAGCCATGGCCGCCTTGGTTCGACCGGCTGGTGCTCATGTTCCAGCGCGAGGTTGCCGATCGCATCGTTGCCGCGCCCGGCGGCAAGGACTATGGGCGGCTCGGCGTGCTGGCGCAGTGGCGCACCGCACCGCGCATCCTCTTCACGGTGCCGGCGCAAGCCTTCACGCCGAAGCCGAAAGTCGAGTCCGCCATTGTCGAGCTGGTGCCGAAACCCGCACTGGAACCGCGCTGCGATGCAAGCGCCCTGGAGAAGGTCACCGCCGCCGCCTTCGGCCAACGCCGCAAGATGCTGCGTTCGGCGCTGCGGCAGATCGCACCCGACAGCGAGGCGCTGCTGCACGCGCTCGGAATCGATCCGAGCGCGCGGGCCGAGCAGCTCAACGTGAGCGATTTCTGCCGCATCGCCAATGCGTTGGCTGGCGGCACGGCGAAAGCCTAGAGCTGCGCCAGCAGAGTCTGCACGAAGCCTTTGAGGCCGGTCAGGCGTGAACGCCGCAACCGTTCCGCCGCGAGGATGGCGCGCACCGCGGCAACCGACCGATCGAGGTCGTAATTGACGACCACATAATCGTAGTCCTGCCAGTGCTGGATCTCGTTGCTCGCGCCGAGCATGCGCCGGCGGACGGTCTCGGGCGCATCCTGGGCCCGCTCGGTGAGCCGCCTCTCCAGATCCGCGGCCGTAGGCGGCAGCACGAACACCGCGACGACATCGTCACTCGCCTCGTCGCGCAGCGCAGCCGCTCCCTGCCAGTCGACATCGAACAACACGTCGCGGCCAGCCGCCAGGGCCTCCTCCACGGGACGCCTTGTCGTGCCGTAGAAATGGTCGAATACCACCGCCCATTCGAGGAAAGCGCCAGCGTCGCGCATGCGCGCGAACGTCTCCCGGTCGACGAAATGATAGTCCTTCCCGTCCTGCTCGCCGTTCCGCGCCGGCCGCGTCGTATGCGAGACGGACATCTCGATGGCGGTGTCCGAATCCAGCAGCTTGCGGGCAATCGTCGTCTTGCCCGCGCCCGACGGCGACGACAGCACCAGCATGAGGCCCCTTCTGGCGATCGGCTCCTGCATGCTCCTCACTCTATATTCTGCACCTGCTCGCGCAATTGGTCGATCACCGTCTTGAGCTCGAGCCCGATCCGGCTGATCTCGACATCCGCTGCTTTCGAGCAGATCGTATTGGCTTCGCGATTGAACTCCTGCGCCAGAAACTCGAACTTTCGGCCGACCGGCTGACTGCTCTCGGTCAGCTCGCCTGCTGCGGCGAGATGCGCGCGCAGCCGATCCAACTCCTCCTGGATATCGGCCTTGACCGCCAGCAGCAAAGCCTCCTGGTGCAGCCGGTCCGGATCGAGATTGGAGCCTGGCTCGGTGAGGCGGGCGACCTGCTCCCTCAGCCTTGTCGCGATCGCTTCCGGCCGCCGGGCAGTGGCGCCGGCGGCGCGCTCGATCAGACCGGCGATCACGGCAAGCTGCTTCTCGATTACGGTCTGCAGCCGTTCGCCTTCGCTCGTTCGCGCGCCGACCAACTGATCGAGCGCCGCGGCGAGGCCCGCCAGCAGCGCATGCTGCAATGCTGCTTGCGCCTCCTCGCTCTCCTCCCCTTCCACCGTCTCGACCACGCCGCGCATGCCAAGCAGCGTATCGAGCCGCGCGGGCTTCAGCCCGGTCAACTCATGCGCCTGCTGCACGGCCGCTTGCGCCTGGCGCAGCGCGGCCTCGTTCAGCCTGATCTCGGTCTGACCACTCTCGCGCTTCACCCACAGGTTGATCGTGCAATTGCCGCGCGCCAGCTTCTCCTGGGCGAGGCCGCGCGCCCGGATCTCGAGCGCATCGAAGCCGGTCGGCAAACGCAAGCGAAGATCGAGATTGCGTCCGTTGACGCTGCGCACTTCCCAGTGCCAGGCGGTATCCCCAAGCTGCCCGTCGGCCCTGGCGAAGCCTGTCATGCTTTTAAGCGTCATGGGTTCGAGGACCTTGCGGCTGGAACGGCGCTGGAAGCCATGCCGCTTATAAGCCGAGTCGCGCGCCCACGGCAGGGCAAGGCTGCCGCCATGGTGAAGAGGCCGCCCTAGCGCATGGGATTGCGTAGCGGGGCCGGCACCGCCTCGCCCTCCGCCGCCTCGGCCGGCGCCGCGAACGGATGGGCGGGGATCATCAGCGCCGTGGGGTCGGCGAAGCTGCCGGAGGTGATGGGATCGGCCGCCACGACAGTCGGGGCGGTGCGCGGCACGACGGTGCCGGGATCAGGCGAAGGCGCCGCACCCGCCGGAAGCGCCGCCTCGCCCAGCGCCGCGCTGGCGGCTTCGCCCGTGCCCGCCGCTGCCGCAGCAGCCTCCTGAGCCGCCTTGGCGGCGGCCTCGCGGGCGCGAATCTCGCGCTCGATCTTCCGCCACACGGCAACATTCCGATTGTGCTCGTCGAGCGTCGGCGCGAAGGCGTGGCCGCCGGTCCCGTCGGCGACGAAATAGAGATCCTTGGTTTTCGCCGGGCGCAGCACCGCTTCGATCGAAGCGCGCCCCGGGTTGGCGATCGGCGTCGGCGGCAAGCCGTTGATCTTATAAGTGTTGTAGGCCGTCTCGCGGTCGATATCGTCGCGCATGATGGGACCGTCGAGCACGCCCTTTCCGCCCACTAATCCATAGATGATGGTGGGGTCGGACTGGAGCCGCATCCGCTTGCGCAACCGGTTCTGAAACACCGCGGCAACTTGTTGCCGCTCATCGGCGCGGCCGGTCTCCTTCTCGACGATCGAGGCCAGGATCATCGCTTCTTCCGGCGTTTGCACCACGATGTCCGGGTCGCGGGTCGGCCACACCTTGGCGAGGAATTTCTGCTGCGCGACCTGCATGCGCTCGATGATGTCTTGGCGGGAATCGTTGCGCCCGAATCGATAGGTGTCGGGGAGCAGACTGCCCTCGGGCGGAACCTCGGCGATCTCGCCCTTGAGCTCAGGGTGCGCCAGGAGCCGCTGCACGATCTGATAGCTGGTCAGGCCTTCGGCAAGCGTGACCTTGTGCTCGATCGACTTGCCCTCGACGATCGTGTCGAGCACCCGCCGCATGGTCGAATATTTGGGGAATTCGTACTCGCCGGCCTTCAGCGCGCCCTGCCCCTTCAAATATTTGAAATAGAGAATGCTGGTCATGAACAGGCGCCGGTCGTCGATCACGCCGTCGCGCTGCAATCGCTCGGCGATGGCGCTGACCCCTTCGCCCCTGGGTATCACCACGACCGTGGAGGTGGTGAGCGGGCCCGGCCGGTCGAACCTGACCTTGATCCAGTAATAGGCGGCGGCCGCCACGCAAGCCAGCAGGAAGATGAAGGTTACCAGCCCGTCCGTCATCCGCAGGAAAGGATGCGGATCGGGGTCGATCTCTTCCCGCTCGGGCGGCTCCGGCGGACGCAGCGGCACGAGCGCTTCGGAGGGGCTGCGTGGCAGCGCCGAAAGCTCCCGCCCGGCCCCACTGGCCGGAATGCGTCCCTCATTATTAGCCGTCAACCGAAAGTCCCTGGTCACTGACATCGGCGAGAAGGCCCCGCGCAGGCTTCTGCCAAGACTTGAAGTCGAAATATGGCGAAAGGGAGGATCGGCGACGCATCAGCGGCCGGTCAGGCATCGCAACGCCGCATAATCAGCGAAGCGTTGGTGCCGCCGAAGCCGAAGGAATTGGACAACACCGTGTCGATGGTCCGTCGTCTAGCCTGATGCGGAACGAGGTCGATGGCCGTCGCCACTGACGGATTGTCGAGATTGAGCGTGGGCGGGGCGATATTGTCCCTGATGGCCAGCGCCGAGAAGATCGCCTCGACGGCGCCGGCCGCGCCGAGCAGATGGCCGATGGCGGATTTGGTCGACGACATCGAGACCTTGCCCGCCGCGTTGCCGAACAGCCGCTCGACCGCGGCCAGTTCGATCTCGTCGCCCATCGGCGTCGAGGTGCCATGGGCATTGATATAATCGATATCGGCCGGATCGATTCCCGCGCGCTTGACCGCCGCCACCATGCAACGATAGGCGCCGTCGCCGTCCTCGGCCGGCGCGGTGATATGGAAGGCGTCGCCGGACATGCCGTAGCCGATCACCTCGGCATAGATGCGGGCGCCCCGAGCCTTGGCATGCTCCAACGCCTCCAGCACCACCACGCCAGCGCCCTCGCCCATAACGAAGCCGTCGCGGTCCCGGTCATAGGGGCGCGATGCCCGCTCCGGCTGATCGTTGAAATTGGTGGAAAGCGCGCGGCAGGCGGCGAAGCCCGCGATCGCCAAGCGGCAGACCGGCGATTCGGTGCCACCGGCGACCATGACATCGGCATCGCCCAGTGCCACCAGCCGCGACGCATCGCCGATGGCATGCGCGCCGGTCGAGCAGGCGGTGACCACGGCATGGTTCGGTCCTTTGAGGCCATGCTCGATCGAAACGTAACCCGCCGCGAGATTGATCAACCGGCCGGGAATGAAGAACGGGCTTACCCGGCGCGGCCCCTTGTCGGCGAATAGCAGCGAGTTCTTCTCGATGCCCTGAAGTCCGCCAATGCCCGAGCCGATCAGAACGCCGGTGCGAATCTGATCCTCGTAAGCCGTGGGCTTCCAGCCGGCATCGGTCAAAGCCTGGGTCGCCGCCGACATGGCATAGACGATGAAGTCGTCGACCTTGCGTTGCTCCTTCGGCTCCATCCAAGTGTTCGGGTTGAAGGTGCCGTCGGAGCCGTCGCCAAGCGGAACCTGGCAGGCGATCTGGCAGGACAGATCGGAGACGTCGAAACTGTCGATGCGGCGCGCGGCATTCTTGCCTGCCGTCAGGCGCTCCCACGCCGTCTCGTAGCCGCAGCCGAGCGGCGAAACGAGACCCAAGCCTGTGATGACGACACGTCGCATCGCGCTTACGCGTGATCCTCGCGGGAACCTATGGTCGAGCCGTTCGAGGCCGTTCAGATGGCGGGACGGTTGCGGCTAAGCCTCGCGCGAAGATCGCGTCAAGCGGCTGTATTCTTCTCCAGAAATTTTATCGCATCGCCGACGGTCAAGATCGTCTCCGCCGCATCGTCGGGGATCTCGCAGCCGAACTCCTCCTCGAAGGCCATGACCAGCTCGACCGTGTCGAGGCTGTCGGCCCCCAAATCGTCGATGAAGCTCGCATTTTCGGTGACCTTGTCGGCCTCAACTCCGAGATGCTCCACCACGATCTTTTTTACGCGCTCCGAGATATCGCTCATTTCCGCCTCACCGTCCCTTGCCTTGTCGGTCCCTAAACCTCACACGTCCCCCGGAGGCTCACGGCCTAACGCACCCCGGTAAGTTCAAGAGGGTTGATCGCGGTGGGCCTGTCTTTTGTCAAGCCCCCACGGAGCGGCCGTTTGGGTACCACACTTTCCGGTACTTTGCCAGAAGCCCTCAACCGGGAAAAAAGCCCTCCGAAACCTGCTGAATCCGTTGCTCCAAGTCGTTGTCAATCAAACGCTTACATCATCACCATCCCACCATTTACATGCACCGTCTCGCCGGTGATATAGGCCGCCTCGTCGCTGGCCAGGAAGACCACCGCGGCGGCGACATCTTCAGGTTTACCGAAGGTCTGGGCGGGAATGGCGGCGGCAATAGCCTCGACCTGCTTCGGCGTCAAGGCGTCGGTCATGGGCGTCTTGATGAAGCCCGGCGCGATGCAATTGGCGGTGATGCCCCGGCTCGATACCTCGCGGGCGAGCGACTTGGTCATGCCGACCAGGCCCGCCTTGGAGGCTGCGTAGTTCGGTTGCCCCGGGTTGCCCAGCACGCCCGAAATCGAGGCGATATTGACGATGCGCCCAGACCGCCGCCGCATCATGTTGCGCAAAATTCCGCGGGTAAGCACGAACACCGAGGTGAGATTGACGGCGATCACGTCATCCCATTCCTCGTCCTTCATGCGCATGAAGAGATTGTCGTGGGTAATGCCGGCATTGTTGACGAGGATATCCGTCTGGCCGAGCGTCTTGTCGGAATCTTCGGCGAGCTTTGCCACCGCCTTCCGGTCGCGAAGGTCGCAAGGAAGGATAAACACGCGCGAGCCGAGTTCGGTCGCGAGGCTGTCGAGCTTTTCGGCCTTGGTGCCGGAGATGGCGACAGTCGCGCCCTGCCCATGCAGTGCCTTGGCGATGGCCCCGCCAATGCCGCCGGTGGCACCGGTGACGAGCGCGCCTTTTCCAGTCAGGTCGAACATTGAACCACTCCCTGTTTGCTGCGCCGTCAGGTTTGAAGCGCCACTGCGGCCGCTTCGAGTTCGTCCGGCATGCCGATGCTCTGCGCCGCGAGGCCATCGAAACGCCGCGCGATCCCGGTCAGCACCCGTCCGGCGCCGACCTCGTAGACGGCCGAGACTCCGTTCGCCTTGAGATAGAGCATGGTCTCGCGCCAGCGCACCATGCCGGTGACCTGTTCGACGAGCCGCGTCCGGATGGCTTCGGGATCGGAGATCGGGCTCGCCAGCACATTGGCGACCAGCGGCACCGCGGGCGGCTTGATCGTCACCCCGGCGAGCGCCGTACGCATCGCCTCGGCCGCGGGCTGCATCAGCGCGCAATGGAAGGGGGCGCTCACCGGCAGCAGCACCGCGCGGCGCGCGCCAAACTTCGGCGCGAGCGCGACGGCGCGTTCGATCGCCGCTTTGGCGCCTGAGATCACCACCTGCCCCGGTGCATTGTCGTTCGCCGCTTCGCAGACTTCGCCTTCCGCGGCGGCCTTGGCCAAATCCTGCGCCTGCGCCAGATCGGCACCGAGCAGCGCGGCCATCGCACCCTGCCCCACCGGCACCGCCTCCTGCATGGCGCGGCCGCGCGTCTTCAGCAGCCGAGCGGTATCGGCGAGGCTAAGCGCGCCGGCGGCGGCAAGCGCGGAATATTCGCCCAGCGAATGGCCGGCCACATAGGCGGCCTTGGCCGAAAGATCGAAGCCCCGCTCCTCGAGCACCCGCATGGCAGCGAGCGATACGGCCATCAAGGCCGGCTGCGCATTCTCGGTGAGCGTCAGCTCGTTTTCCGGCCCCTCCCACATCAGACGCGACAGATCTTGCGACAGCGCCGAGTCGACCTCGTCGAACACCGCCTTGGCGGCGGAATAGGCCTTGGCAAGCTCGGCGCCCATGCCGACGGCTTGACTTCCCTGGCCGGGAAAGATGAAGGCGATGCTCATGTGCTGGATGGCTGGGAGTGACGGGATTTCCGGCCAAAGACACCGTTTCGCTCTTGGCTGTCAAGCGAGGGAGGTCGGAAACGCCGCACGCGTTCAGCCCGAAAAGCGAAGCTGCTTGCGGAACCTTGTGCTAAGAGAATGGCTTCAGACCGCACGTCATCAATTCCCTAGGAGAGATCGCATGTTCCGCACTGCTTTGGCCGCGTCCGTCGCGACCCTCGCTCTCCTCGCCGCCGGCACTTTGGCTGCCGCGGACCCGCTGCTCTGGCCTTGGAAGGACCGCACGCCTCCCGATCCGGCACTCGCGACGCTCACGAGCGTCGAGAGTGTAGCGGTCGCCATCAACCAGAGCGACCCGCCGACGGTGACGATTAAGGTGGGCGCGACCGCGCCCACGCCGAATTTCACCGAACTCCAGCTTACGACCCGGATCGGCGACCCGAAGGACCTCATCTTCGCCTTCGACGCCAAGGGCCGGCCGCCGCAGGACATGACCATTCAGGTTTTGAGCCCTGTGACCATCGAGCTTGAATATCTCGGGGCCCCGGTCGAAAGCGTCGGAGTCGTCGAAATATATGGTCAAACCAACTGCAAGGCCTTTTCCGTAAAGGACAATAAGGAAGTGGAATGCACGGCCAAGTCCCTTCCCGCCATGCCCCCGACCGGCACGGCCGAAAGCCAGCAATAGGCCCAGGGAAGGCCCCAAGGCCTTGCAACCCGTGCCGAAATCCGTATAAGACCGCCACTAGCAACCGCTCTGGTCGGAGGCTGAACGGAGGACCGCTTTAGCGGCAGGCATGAAACGCCGCCCTCCCGTGTCTCCGCTCTCTGGGTCGTCTCTTGGGCCTTTCCTTCTACAGCGCCCATGCGAGGCTTCGCGCCGGAGCACCGAAGAAGGAAAGGCAGTCCATGCCGCTTTACGAGCATGTCTTCCTGGCACGCCAGGATATTTCCGCGCAGCAGGTCGAGGCTCTGCTACAAGACTTCCGCACCTTGCTCGAGGAGCGTGGCGGGCAGGTCGCCAAGACCGAGTATTGGGGATTGAGATCCCTCTCCTACCGCATCAAGAAGAATCGCAAGGCGCATTATGCGCTGATGAATATCGACGCGCCACATGAGGCTGTGACCGAGTTCGAGCGGCAGATGCGGCTTTCCACCGATATCATCCGCTTCCTCACCGTCAGGGTCGACGAACATGACGCCGCTCCATCGGCAATGATGCGCCGCGGCGATCGCGACGACCGCGACGGAAGGGGCGACCGAGGCGACCGCGACCGAGGCGACCGCGATCGCGGCGACCGAGGCGATCGCCGTGGCCCGAGGCGCGACCGCGAGTTTGCCCCCCGCGAGCCGCGCGAGCCGGTTGAAGCCGCGGTGGCGGAAGCCCCCGCCAGCGAGGAGAACTCCCAATGAGCATGGCCCAAGCACAGGCGCGCCGCCCCTTCTATCGCCGGCGCAAGACTTGCCCCTTCTCCGGCGACAAGGCGCCGAAGATTGACTACAAGGATGTGAAGCTCTTGCAGCGCTACGTATCGGAGCGCGGCAAGATGGTGCCAAGCCGCATCACCGCGGTGTCGGCGAAGAAGCAGCGCGAGCTGGCGCGCGCGATCAAGCGGGCGCGCTTCCTCGGCCTTCTGCCGTATCTTATCCAATAGGGGGACCGGGCACGGCGCCCGAGTCGAGAGTTTGAAAGTTGGGGCGGGCTCCCGCCCCTAACCGCTTCGAGGCGCGGGACAGCGAGACGAGATGCCAACACCCCTCATCATCGGCGCGGGCTCGGGCCTGATTTCGGCGGCCCTGTTCGCTTCGGCCGCCACCGCCACGGCCCTGGCCGGTGTCCTCTTCTATTTGGCGCCGCTGCCGATCTGCCTCGCCGGCCTGGGCTGGGGCGCGACGGCGGCGCTGATCTCCGCACTTACGGGCACCGTGATCGTCGGCGCAACTCTGGGCCCAAGCACCGCGGCGATATTCGCGATTGTCATCGCCGCCCCCTGCGCGCTGCTCACCCATTTGGCGCTGATGTCGCGCCCCGGGGCTGCGCCGGAGGGTAAAGCCGCTAGCACGCTCGAATGGTATCCGCCCGGGCGTCTGGTTGCTTGGGCGGCGCTGATCGCGGGTTCCCTCGCCGCGATCCTTGCCCTGACCCTCGGTTACGACCAGGAGGCCTACCGCGAGTCGATCCGCGAGATCCTGAGCCATAGTGCCCTGAAAGAACTCGACCGCGACGGCACGCTGTTCACCGACGAGAACATCGCCCGTCTCACCAACGTGCTGGCCCGGACGCTGCCTGCCGCCTTTGCCATCATGTGGCTGACCATCATGCTGTTCAACCTGTGGATGGCGGGGCTGATCGTCGCTGCATCCGGCCGCGCGCTCAGACCTTGGCCCGACCTCCACGGCCTCGAACTGCCGAATGGTCTCGTCCTGCTCTTCGCCGGCGCCCTCGCTGCATCGTTCCTCCCGGGCCTGCTGGGACTGCTCGCGACCGGGCTCGCTGGGGCTCTCCTCTTTGCCTATGTGCTGCAAGGGCTGGCCGTGGTCCATGTCTATAGCCAGGGCGTGCCGCTGCGCGCGCTCCTGCTCGCCACCATTTATCTTGGCATTTTGCTGATGGGCTGGGTCGCCGTCGTCCTGGCGATCCTCGGTCTCGCCGAGCCGTTGCTCGGCCTGCGCCGGCGCGCCAATCCAGGCGGCCAGCCACCTCCCAGCAGCGGCAGCGAAACAACCTGATCAGAATAGGAGTATCGAACATGCAAGTCATTCTGCTGGAGCGCATCGGCCGTCTCGGCCAAATGGGCGACTTGGTCACCGTCAAGGACGGCTTCGCCCGCAACTACCTCCTGCCGCAAGGCAAGGCGCTGCGCGCCACCGAGGCCAACCGCAAACGCTTCGAGCGCGAGCGGGCGCAACTCGAAGCGCGGGACCTGGAGCTGAAATCCGAGGCACAGGCCGTAGCGGGCAAGCTCGACGGCCGGAGCTTCATCGTCATCCGCCAGGCAGGCGAATCCGGCCAGCTTTACGGGTCGGTCTCCACCCGTGACATCGCAACAGCCATCACCGAGGGCGGGTTCTCCCTCGAGCGGCGTCAGGTGTTGCTCGACCGGCCGATCAAGACAATCGGCTTGCACGAGGTCCGCATCTCGCTCCACGCCGAGGTCGAGCCCAAAGTTGCCATCAACGTCGCCCGCTCCCCCGACGAAGCGGCCCGCCAGGCTCGCGGTGAGGATGTCACCCGGGCATTGACCGACGCGGAGGAAGACGCGGCCGCAGCGCATGTCGCGGCAGAAGCTTTGTTCGAGGAAGATGCGGACGCCGATCTGGCTGGCGACGCGGAGACCGAGGCCGAGGACGAGTCGGACGCATAAAGCCGCGCAGAACACTGCCAGCAACCGCAAGCAACTCGGCTATCGAGGTTGTCTGTCGCGACCGGCAAACAGGCTCAGTTCGGCCCGTGTCTATGGTGGAACGCAAGAACCGGCTGGTCACCGACATCGAGATCTGCCGGCTGCACTACGCCATGACCTTTGCGCCATTGGCGGCACCGCTTCCGCGCCAACTGGAATACCGCCGTCGACCGGGTTGGCGAGCGCTTCTGCTGCACGTGGGAATTCTATCTGGCGATCTGCGAGCCTCGCTACCAGAACCAGAACCGGCAGTTAGCAACGGCTCCTGTGGGCGATAACCGATACCCCCGATCTTCACAGACCTGACACCTAGCAGCCCGCTTGCATTCCGCTAGTGTCGGGTCATGAGCAACGCATTGATTCGCTCCGTAGCGCCGGAAACGCCGGTGTTCCGCGAGCCGCCGCACAATCTGGAAGCTGAGCAGGCCCTGCTCGGCGCCATCCTGGTCAATAACGAGGCAGTCGACCGGGTTTCCAGCTTCCTCAAGCCCGGCCATTTCTTCGACCTGCTGCACAGCCGCATTTTCGAGGCCGCATCGAAACTCATCCTGAGCGGCAAGCGGGCCACCCCGATCACCCTCAAGACCTTCTTCCAGGCCGACCCGCCGGTAGGCGAGCTTCCAGTGCCGCAATATCTCGGCCGCCTCGCCGCCAACGCCACGACCATCATCAATGCCGAGGACTACGGCCGCACGGTTTACGACCTCGCCATCCGCCGCCAGTTGATCGATATCGGCGAGACCATGGTCAATACGGCCTTCGATTCGCCGATCGACGCGCCACCCTCGGTGCAGATCGAAGATGCCGAGCAAAAGCTGTTCGAGATCGCCGAGCAGGGCAAGTACGGCGCGGGCTTCGAGCCGTTTTCCGCCGCGTTGACCGACGCCATCGATATGGCCGCCAACGCCTACCGGCGCGACGGCGGCTTGTCCGGGCTCGCCACCGGCTTCGCCGACCTGGATCAGCGCATGGGCGGATTGCAGCCCTCGGATCTCATCATCATCGCCGGCCGCCCCGCCATGGGCAAAACCGCGCTCGCCACCAACATCGCCTATCATGTGGCCAAGAGCTATCGGGCCGACGGCGACGCCGAAGCCGCGCTCGACGGCGCGGTGGTCGGCTTCTTCTCGCTGGAGATGTCAGCCGAGCAACTCGCCACCCGTATCATCTCCGAGCAAGCCTATATCCCCTCCGAGCGCATTCGCCGCGGCCGGATCGACGCCGACGAGTTCGACCGCATTGTCGAGGTCAGCCAAGAGCTCCAGCATCTGCCGCTCTATATCGACCAGACCGGCGGCCTCACCGTCGCCCAACTCGCCGCCCGCGCGCGGCGGCTGAAGCGTCAGCGGGGGCTCGGCTTCGTGGTGGTCGACTATCTCCAGCTGCTGTCCGGGTCGTCGCGGCGGGCATCCGAAGGCCGGGTGCAGGAGGTCTCCGAGATCACCACCGGACTGAAGGCGCTGGCCAAGGAACTGCAGGTTCCCGTGCTTGCCCTCTCCCAGCTCTCCCGCCAGGTCGAGCAGAGGGAGGACAAACGGCCGCAACTGGCGGATTTGCGCGAATCCGGCTCCATCGAGCAGGACGCCGATGTAGTGTTGTTCGTGTATCGCGAGGAATATTATCTGGAGCGCAGCCAGCCGCGCGAGAACACGGAAGAGCACCAGAAGTGGCAACAAGCGATGGACGCCGTGACAGGGAAGGCCGACGTGATCATCGGCAAGCAACGGCACGGACCCACCGGGACGGCGACGCTGCAATTCACCGCGGAGTTCACGAGGTTCAGCAATCTCGCCGCCGAGGAACGCCTGCCGGCGCGGCGGGATTGACCGGCGCCCCACCCGACCCCGAGGACGCCGCGAGCGAGACGGCGATCCTGACCATCGATCTCGATGCGCTCGTCGCCAACTATCGGCGGCTGCGCGACCTCGCTGCGCCCGCAGAATGCGCCGCCGTGGTCAAGGCCGACGCCTATGGCATCGGCATGGCGCAAGCCGCCGCAGCGCTGGCGCGGGGCGGCTGCAAGACCTTTTTCGTGGCGACACTGGCCGAGGCCAAACAACTGCGCGCGCTCCTGCCCGGCGTCACGATCTATGTCTTCTCCGGGCTGATGCCGGGAAGCGCCGAGATCTACCGCGCACACGATTTGCGCCCGGTGCTGAACAACGCCGAAGAGATCGAAGAGTGGGCTTCCTACTGCATGGCAAGAAGCGAGAAGCTCGCTTGCGCCGTGCATATCGACACCGGCATGAACCGGCTCGGACTTTCCGCCGGCGAAGTCGAGCACGTTGCCGCTTCGCATGAACTCTGGAAGGCCCTCACCCTGTCGCTGGTAATGAGCCACCTCGCCTGCGCCGACGAGCCGGACCACCCGAAGAGCGAAGCGCAGCGCCAGGTATTCGATCGGCTTCGCGCACGCCTGCCTCGGGCCATGGGGAGCCTCGCCAACTCCGCAGGTATCCTGCTCGGACCCGATTTCACTTACGATCTCGTGCGGCCCGGCATCGCGCTCTATGGTGGACACCCGAGGCGCAAGGGCGAGAGCCCCTTCCAGCCCGTGGTGCATCTCAAAGGCCGCATCCTCCAACTGCGCGCGGTCGCCGCCGGAGAGACCATCGGTTATGGCGCCACCCGGACAACCGAGCGGCCGTCGCGCGTGGCGGTGGTTTCGGTGGGCTACGCCGACGGCTTCTTCCGCGCGCTCTCGACCAAAGACGGCGAGGCGGGCTTCCGCGCCTGGGCCGGGCCCCATCCCGCGCCGGTGCTGGGCCGCGTCTCCATGGATTTGATCACCGTCGACGTCAGCGATGTGCCCGAGCCATTCTCGCGCCGCGGTGCCTGGGTCGAGCTGATCGGCCCGAACGTCCCGGCGCGAGACATGGCGCATCACGCCGGTACCATCGACTACGAGGTGCTCACCAATCTCGGCCGCCGCGCCCTCCGGCGCTATCTCGGCAGCTGAAACTTGCCATGGCCAAAACCTCGCGCGCCTTCGTTTGCCAAGCCTGCGGTGCCGTGACCTCCCGCTGGTCGGGCAAATGCGCCTCCTGCGGCGAATGGAACTCCATCATCGAGGAGGCGGCGCCCTCGCACTCGCCAGCCCTGGTCGCCATCAAGGGCGGCAAGGGACGCCACGCCAAGCTCGAGACGCTGGCCAGTGCGACGCAGGAAGCCCCGCGCCTGCCGACCGGCATTGCCGAACTCGACCGGGTACTCGGTGGCGGGCTGGTGCCCGGATCTGCCGTGCTGGTCGGCGGCGATCCCGGCATCGGGAAATCGACGCTCCTGCTTCAGGCCGCGGCCAGACTTTCCGAAACCGGCGCCCCGGTTATTTATCTTTCCGGCGAGGAAGCGCCGGCGCAGGTCCGCATGCGGGCGTCGCGCCTCGGTGTAACGCAGGCGCCGGTCGCGCTCGGCACCGAGACCAATCTCGCCAATATCGTCGCCACCCTGGCGAGTGCGGCGCCCCCCGCCCTCATCGTCATCGACTCGGTGCAGACGCTTTGGTCGGACAGCGTGGAGGCCGCGCCCGGCACCATCTCTCAGCTCAGAACCTGCACATCGGTGTTGATCGGTCATGCCAAGGCGAGCGGCTCCGCCCTGGTGCTGGTCGGCCACGTCACCAAGGATGGCCAGATCGCCGGCCCGAAGGTGATCGAGCACATGGTCGACACCGTGCTGTCATTCGAAGGTTTGAGCGGTCACCAGTTCCGCATCCTGCGCGCGGTGAAGAATCGGTTCGGAGCCACCGACGAGATCGGCGTGTTCGAGATGCGTGAGCAGGGCCTCAAAGAGGTGGAGAACCCATCAGCCCTGTTCTTGAGCGATCGCGACCGGGGTGCGCCGGGCACCGCCGTATTCGCCGGAATGGAAGGAACCCGGCCCATCCTGGTGGAAATTCAGGCGCTGGTTGCGCCCTCCTCGCTCGGCACGCCGCGCCGGGCCGTGGTTGGCTGGGACCCGAACCGGCTCGCCATGCTGATTGCCGTGCTCGAGGCCCGCTGCGGCGTGCGGCTCGGCGCCCATGACGTCTATCTCAACGTTGCCGGTGGCTTGCGCCTCAACGAGCCGGCCGCCGATCTCGCCGCCGCGGCCGCACTGATCTCCTCGATGAGCGGCAATCCCGCGCCCGAGGACGCCGTCTATTTCGGCGAGGTGAGCCTGACCGGCGCGGTGCGGGCGGTCGGCCATATGGACCAGCGGCTCAAGGAAGCGGCCAAGCTTGGCTTCGCCCGCGCCGTCGTGCCCCAGTCCGTAATCGAGGGTGATCGCCAAGCCAAGGAGCTCCGGCTCCTGCCCCTCTCCCAGCTGCACGAGCTTGTCGTCTTATTCGGTGCTCCGGTGCCGGAATAGGATCGGCGGCCTGCGACAATCCGCCGGGCGGAGCTTCGACGATTGCCAGGCCCGGGCCATTTGTGCTTCATCGCCGGGAATCGTGATAGTGTGCGCGCCGCCCGCCGAAGGAGCCTCGTGGCATGCCCATCTCCTGGCTCGATGTCATTCTTATTGTGATCATGCTCATCTCGGGCTTTCTCGCGATGGTGCGCGGCTTCACGCGCGAAGTCCTGTCGATTTTCTCCTGGGCCGTGGCGGCCGTGGCCGCGCTCTATCTCACCCCCAAATATTCCGACCTGCTCACCCCCTATATCGACAATCAGAGCATCGCCCAGGTTGTTTTCGCTGCCGCCGTGTTCGTCATCACCCTGATCGTGGTGAGCCTGATCACCTTCCGCATTTCCGACAAGGTGCTGGACAGCCGGGTTGGCGCGCTGGACCGCACCTTCGGCTTCATTTTCGGGCTGGCGCGCGGGTTTCTGCTCGTCGCGATCGTCTTTATTCTGTTCAGCGCGCTGGCGCGGGACCAGCCGGACTGGGTCCGCAACGCTTGGTCCTACAATATTCTCCAGCGGACGCAGGTGGCCATCGAATCCCTGCTACCTATGGATCCGGAGCAGTTCCTGCCCGGGTCCAAGGACGAGGAGCCGGAGGGTCAGCCTGAAGGACAGCCCGACGGGGCCGATGGGGCCCAGCCGGACGAGAGGTCCTGAGGTTAACGTCAAGTACATGGTTGGCGTCGCGTGCCATTGAAGCGCTGCTAGGAGCGCTTTATTTACTGGGAGGAGGCTCGAGGCCCGTGACACAGCAAACCACCGACGACACCGTGTTGACCTGGCTGGAAGAGGACCGGCTGCACGAGGAGTGCGGCGTCTTCGGCATCTTGAACCATCCCGACGCCGCGGCGCTGACCGCGCTCGGACTGCATGCGCTTCAGCATCGCGGGCAAGAAGCGGCAGGGATTGTCAGCTTCGACGGCCACCATTTCCATACCGAGCGCCGCGTAGGTCTGGTCGGCGACCATTTCACCTCGCGGCCGGTGATCGATCGCCTGAAGGGCGACGCGGCGGTCGGCCATGTGCGCTATTCCACCTGCGGCGATCCGGTGTTGCGCAACGTACAGCCGCTCTTCGTCGATCTCGATTCCGGCGGCTTCGCCCTCGGCCATAACGGCAATCTCACCAACGCGCTGACCTTGCGCGAGGCGCTGATCAAAAAGGGTGCCATCTGCCAGTCGACCACCGACACCGAGGTGATCCTGCATCTCGTGGCGCGCAGCGAAAAGCAGCGCTTCGTCGAGAAATTCATCGAGGCCCTGCTCCAGGTCGAAGGCGCCTATGCCCTGGTCGGCCTCACCAACAAGAAACTGATCGGCGCCCGCGATCCATACGGCATCCGCCCGCTCGTGCTCGGCAAGCTCGGCGAGTCCTGGGTGCTGGCTTCCGAGACTTGCGCGCTGGACATCATCGGCGCGGAATTCGTGCGCGAGGTCGAGAACGGCGAGGTGGTGATCTGCACCCGCGAAGGCGTCGAGAGCCACCGCTTCGTGCCCAAATACCCCGCGCGGCTCTGCATCTTCGAGTACATCTATTTCGCCCGCCCCGACTCGATCGTCGGCGGCCGCTCGGTCTACGAAGTGCGCAAAGAGATGGGCCGGCAATTGGCGCTCGAGGCGCCGGCCGATGCCGATGTGGTCGTTCCCATCCCCGACTCCGGCGTGCCCGCCGCGATCGGCTATTCGCAGGCCTCCGGCATTCCCTTCGAGTTCGGCATCATCCGTAATCACTATGTCGGCCGCACCTTCATCGAGCCCGAGCAGCGCATCCGCCAGCTCGGTGTCAAACTCAAGCACAGCGCCAACGAGTTCCAGGTCAAGGACAAGCGCATCGTGCTGATCGACGACAGCGTGGTGCGCGGCACGACCTCGGTGAAGATCGTGCAGATGATGCGGGAAGCCGGCGCCCGCGAAGTGCATATGCGGATTTCCAGTCCGCCGATCACCCATCCCGATTTCTACGGGATCGACACCCCCGACCAGGACAAGCTGCTCGCCGCGCACCGCACCCTGGAAGAGATGCGCGCGTTCATCGGGGCGGATTCGCTGCAATTCCTGTCGGTCGACGGCATCTACCAGGCGATGGGCTATGACGGCCGCGACAACGCCTATCCCCAGTTCACCGACCACTGCTTCACCGGCGAATATCCGACCAGGCTCCGCGACCGCGAAGGCCCGCCGCAGCAGAAGCAGCTCTCCTTCCTCGCCGAAGTGGGTTGACGTCTCCCCGCCTCAAGGACCGCATCGCGCTGATCACCGGCGCCTCGCGCGGTATCGGCCGCGCCGTGGCGGAAGTTTTCGCGCGCGAGGGCGCGCATGTGCTGCTCGTCGCGCGAACCCGCGAAGCGCTCGAACCGGTCGACGATGCCATCAAGGCGCATGGCGGCACGGCCACGCTCATCCCGCTGAACCTCGCGCACGGGCCGAAGATCGATGCGCTCGGCCCCATGCTCTATGAGCGGTTCGGCAGGCTCGACATCCTCGTCGGCAACGCCGCGATTCTCGGCCGGCTGTCGCCGCTCCCGCACATCCAATCGCAGCATTGGGAACAGACGCTGCGCGTCAATGTCACGGCGAATTGGCGGCTGATCCGCACGCTGGATCCCTTGCTTCGCCGCTCGGACGCGGGCCGGGTGATCTTCGTCACCTCGGGCGTGGCGCAGTCGGCGCGCGCCTATTGGGCGCCCTACTCCGTCTCGAAGGCCGCGCTCGAATGCCTGGCCAGGACCTACGCCAACGAGACGCAGGACAGCCCGATCAAGGTGAACCTGATCGACCCAGGGGCCACCGCGACCCGGATGCGAGCCGAAGCCTATCCCGGCGAGGACCAAGCCACCTTGCGCAGCCCGGAAGCCGTGGCCGGGGCGTTCATACCTCTCGCCATGGCCGACTGGACGGAGACAGGGCAAATCGTCGAGGCCTGGAAGACCGTCAAGCGGCCTTAGAAAGCACCATGCCGTCATAAGCCGGCTCGACTCCGGGCGGCAGCTTCGCCGCCAGTGCCGCATAGTCGAGATCGACATGCATATGGGTGAGCAGCGCGCGCTTCGGCTTCACCCGCGCGATCCAGTCGAGCGCCTGCTCGAGGGAGAGATGGCTCGGATGCGGCGTGTAGCGCAGCGCGTCGAGGATCCAGACATCGAGGTTCTCGAGCGCTGCCAGCGACGCCTCGGGCAGATCGCTGATATCCGGCGAATAGGCCAAGCCGTCGAAGCGGAAACCCATCGTCTCGCCGGGCCCATGCAGCTGACGGAAGGGCAACGCCTCGATCGCGCCCCCTGCCCCATCGATCGCCACGGCCTGACCCGCGTGAATCTCATGGCCCTTGAGGATCGACGGATATTCGCTACCGGGCGGCTGATCGAAGCAATAATGGAAGCGCGCGCGAAGCTGTCTGCCCGTGGTCTCGTCGTAATAGACGTCGACCCGGCGGCGGCCGTTGAAGCTCACCTGGCGCAGATCGTCGATGCCGTGGGTATGGTCGGCATGGTCGTGGGTATAGAGCACCCCGTCGAGCCAGCCGACGCCGGCATCCAGCAATTGCTGCCGGAGATCCGGCGACGTGTCGACCAGTACCGCGGTCTCCCCGGCCTCTCCTCTGCGCCGCACCAGCAGCGAACAACGCGTTCGCCGGTTCTTGGGGTTGGCCGGATCGCATGCGCCCCAGTGATTGCCGATGCGCGGCACGCCGCCGGATGTGCCGCAGCCGAGGATGGTGAACTCGAGGCTCATGCCGCGCTTGTGGCCTTGAGCGAAAGGCGCGGCATCTTCTTGAACAGACGGTGGAAATTTTCGGTGGTCAGGCGCGCCATGTCGGCCTCGCTCGTACCGCGCAAGGCGGCGAGCCGCGCCGCGGTCGCCGCCACGAAACCCGGCTCGTTGGTCCTGCCGCGATAGGGTTCGGGCGCAAGGTAAGGCGCGTCGGTTTCGACCAGCAGCCGGTCGGACGGCACCGCCAGGGCAATGTCGCGCAGCACCTCGGCATTCTTGAAGGTGACAACGCCGGAAAAGGAGATATAGCCGCCGAGGGCAAGCCCCCGATGCGCGAGTTCGGCACCGCTCGTGAAGCAATGCAGCACGAAGGGGAAGGCGCCCTTCGCGCTCTCCTCCTCCAAGATACGGGCGATATCGGCGTCGGCGTCCCGCGCATGAATGACGAGGGGCAGCCCGGTCTCCCGCGCTGCGGCGATATGGGTGCGGAAGCTCTTCTTCTGGATGTCGCGCGGGCTGTGATCGTAATGATAGTCGAGCCCGGCCTCGCCGATCGCCACCACCTTGGGATGGCGGGAAAGCGCCACCAGCTCTTCCACGGTGATATCTGGCTCCTCGGCCGCGTTATGCGGATGGGTGCCGACCGAGCAAAACACATTGTCATGCGCCTCGACGAGCGCGATCAGCTCGTTGAAGCGCCGCACCCGCGTCGAGATGGTCACCAGGAGGCCGACTCCCGCCGCCCGGGCGCGGGCGAGCACCGCTTCGATGTCGCCCGCAAGCTCGGGAAAATCGAGATGGCAATGGCTGTCGATCAACATCGCGAAGGACCAAAGACCAATTTAGTTCAAGCTGCTAGGCTAAGGGCCGGAGCCCGGGCCCTATGTGCAGCAAATGGGCCGGGGACACAATAACGGCTTGTGGCAGCGATGAGGGCAAGGACCGTGACTCGATTATTGTTGGCCGCCGTGGCGGCGATGCTTCTCTGCGTGGCCCCGGCTCCGGCCGAGGCAGGCTGCAAGAAGAGCGTGGTCCTGTACAACGCGGATTGGTGCCCCTACTGCAAGCAGGTCAGAGCCATCCTGGCACGCAACCAAATCCGCTACAGCATCAAAGACGCGACGACCGCGCCCGTGCAAGCCGAGATGCTGCGACGGTTCGGCGATACCGCGGTGCCGCGCACAATCGTCGGCGGCGTGGTGGTCAAAGGCGTCGACGAGAGCCGAATCAAGCAGCTCTGCCGCGGATAGAGATCACGAAGCCGCCGCTTCGCCCTCCGCTTCGACATGACGCGGGAACACCGGCATCGGCGGTGGCAACTCGACCCCCGGCTTAATCCGCCCCTCTTCTCCCAGTGACGCGAAATCGCGTGCATCGGCTGGCAGGCCGAGCTGATCCAGCAGCTTCGCCGCGCTCTCCGGCATCACCGGCTGCACCAGGATGGCGATCTGGCGCGTGACCTCGGCGGTCACATAAAGGATCGTCTCCATGCGCTCGGGATTGCTCTTTTTATGGGCCCAAGGCTCTTCGCCGGCGAAATAGCGGTTGGCATCCGCGACCAGCGCCCAAATGATTTCCAACGCGCGGTGAATGGCAAAATCGTCGATCGCCTGTGCCACGCGTTCCAACGCTCCATCCGCGGCGGCGAGAATTGTCTGGTCGGCTTGAGCGAGCTTTCCAGGCTGCGGCAGCTTGCCCCCGCAATTCTTGGCGATCATCGACAGCGAGCGCTGTGCCAGATTGCCGAGATCGTTGGCGAGGTCGGCATTGATGCGTTGCACGATGCCGTCGCGGCTGTAATTGCCGTCCTGGCCGAACGGCACCTCGCGCAGCAAAAAATAGCGGAGCTGGTCGACGCCGTAATCGTTCGCCAGCACGAAGGGGTCGACCACATTGCCGACCGACTTCGACATCTTCTCCCCGCAATTGTAGAGAAAGCCATGGCCGAACACGCATTTCGGCAGCGCCACGCCGGCCGACAGCAGAAAGGCCGGCCAATAGACGGCGTGAAACCGGATGATGTCCTTGCCGATGATATGCACATCGGCGGGCCAGAATTTCTCGAAGCTCGCCGAACCCTCGTCGGGAAAGCCGACGCCGGTGAGATAGTTCGTCAGCGCATCGACCCACAGGCTGTGGCTAAGGCGGCAACTTGTGTTTTGAGAGATCCCGCTTCATGATCCATGCTGATACCCCAGATTTGGCCGGTGAAGCCAGCGATGGCTGCGCCCAACACCATGCCTGCCTGGGTACCGCCACTGCTGCTGGCGACAATAATCAAA
>JAWOJH010000228.1:0-9635 GCA_046481725.1 Methyloceanibacter sp.
GGCACGGCTCGAGTGGTTCGGCCCGGTTGCCGCGGCGGCAACCGGGCCGAACCACTCGATCCGGCACGGCTCGCCGCGCTCCGGGCATTGATCCCGCAGCAACGGCGCACTTTACGCCAACCGAACTTCTCCGAGGCCCTGCCGCAAGCGTTATGCTAGAAGGCGCGCGACCCAACCTGCGCGCTGCCACGGAGGCCGATCATGGCTGAATCGCGACAGAGGCGCTCCGCGCCAACGCCTGCGCCGGACGCGACCCGCGCGCTCGACCGGGTGTTCATGCACGATCTGGTGCTCGACGTGGAGATCGGCGTCTACACGCACGAAAAAGGCGTCACCCAGCGTGTCCGCTTTTCCGTCGATGTCGATCTGCTGCCGCCGGCGCAAGCGCTCGACGACGATATCGGCCGGGCCTTCGACTACGACTTCATCGTCAACGGCATCAAATCCATCGTCGCGCGCGGCCATGTCAGCCTGGTGGAGACCTTGGCGGAGGAGGTAGCCCTGCATTGTCTTGCGCATCCCCGCGCCGCGCGAGTCAACGTTACGATAGAAAAGCTCGACAAGGAGCCGGGCGCGGTCGGCGTCGAGATCGTGCGCGCTAAGGAAGGGACCTGAACCATGCCGGCGCAAGCCTCGCGCGCCAGCCCCGCACCGCTTGCGGCTACCGCAGGGCTGGTTGTGGTCAAGCTTGGCGGCAGCGTGGTCCGCTCGGGCGATCTCGCGGCTTGGCTAGAAGCGATAGCCGCCGCGTCCCGGCCGACGGTGATCGTGCCGGGGGGAGGAGCCATGGCCGATGAGGTGCGTGCCTGCCAAAGCCAGCTTGGCTTCGGCGATAAGGCGGCGCACCGCATGGCGCTCTTGGCGATGGATCAACTCGCCTGGGCCGTTGCCGGCTTGGGGCAGGGCTTGGCAGTCGGCGCAACCGAGCCCGAGCTTCGCGCCGTGCTGGAGCGCGGCCAGGTCGCCGTTTGGGCGCCTTATGCCCTGGTCGCCGAGCGGAGCGATATCGAGGCCTCCTGGCGGCTCACCTCCGACAGCCTGGCGTTGTGGCTCGCGCGACGCCTGGGGGCTGTGCGCTGCTATCTGGTCAAGTCCATCGTGCGCAAAGGGGATGGCATGAGCGCCCGCCAGCTTGCCGGCGATGGGGTGGTGGATGCCGCTTTTCCGGACATGGTGCGGGACGCCGGCATGCCGGCATTTCTGCTCGGCCGCGGCGACCAGCATGCCTTGGCCGCCTGCCTGGCAGGACAAACCGAACATTGCGGCGCCGCGATCGATTAGCCCAACCAAGCGTTCAGCATTGTCGTGCATCCTCTCGCGCGACCCGGCGAGGCGGGTTAGAAGGGCTGAACCAGAGCGCAAACCCCCATGGCTGAAAGCATCCTGTTCCTGACCGGACATCTGGCGCGACCCAGACTCGAGGCGGTGCTTCAATCAATGGAGGCCGATTTCGATTGGAAGGTGCTGGATATCGGCGTGAAGGTCGCGGCGCTGATGACCGAGGAAATTATTCTGCGGCGTCTGCCCAATCCGGTCGAGGCCGGCAAGGTCATGGTGCCCGGCCGCTGCCGCGCCGATCTCGACCGCCTGTCGGCGCATTTCCGCGTGCCGTTTCAGCGCGGCCCCGACGAGGTGAAGGACATTCCCGAGTTCTTCGGCCGCGCGCGCAAAGCCTCGGACATGACCAAACACGACATCCAGATTTTCGCCGAGATCATAGACGCCACGGCGATGAGTATCGAAGCCATCCTGGAGCGCGCCGAGGATTACTCGCACAAGGGCGCGGACGTCATCGATCTCGGTTGCCTGCCCGATACGCCGTTTCCGCATCTCGAAGAGACGGTCCGCGCGCTCAAGAAGCACGGCTACAAAGTGAGTATCGATTCCGCCGACCCGGACGAATTGCTGCGTGGCGGCCAGGCCGGCGCCGACTTTCTGCTGAGCCTCAACGAGGACACTCTGCATATCGCCGATCAGGTGACATCTATCCCGGTGCTGATCCCCAAGGACCACGGCGACATGGCCTCGCTCTTCCGCGCCATGGACGCGCTCGACGCCAAGGGGCTCGGCTATCTGGCCGATCCGGTGCTGGACCCCATCAATTTCGGTTTCATGGACTCGCTCGAGCGTTATGCGCGGCTCAGGCGGGAGTGCCCAGAGGCGGAGATTTTGCTGGGCACCGGCAATCTCACCGAGCTGACCGACGCCGACAGCATCGGCACCACCGCCATGCTGCTCGGCATTGCCTCGGAGCTAAGGATCAGGAACGTGCTGGTGGTACAGGTGAGCCCGCATACGCGGCGTACCTATGAGGAGCACGACATTGCCAGGCGCCTGATGTTTGCCTCTCGCGCCGACGGCGAGTTGCCCAAGGGCTACACCGACGGGCTGCTGGCCTTGCACGCGCGGCGGCCCTTCCCGCAAAGCCCGGAGGAGATCGCCGAGAATGCGCGCGAAGTGCGCGACAAGAATTTCCGCATCGAGATCGCCGAGGACGGCATCCACATCTTTAACCGCAACGGCCACCACGTGGCCCAAGACGCCTTCGACTTGTTTCCCAAGCTCGGGGTGGAGGAGGATGGGGCGCATGCCTTCTATCTCGGCGCCGAACTGGCGCGCGCGGAGATCGCCTATCGGCTCGGCAAGCGTTATGCCCAGGATGAGCCGCTCGATTGGGGCGTGGCCGCGGATGCGCCGGCTGACGATCGCAAGCGGCTGAAGGAGGCCGGTCATACCCTGGTCGCTAAGCGCAAGCGCGAAGCCTCGTAGCAGTTCGAAAGTCCTACGCCCATGCCGATGATCCGAGAATGCATCGTCACCACGCTTAGCGGGGAGGGGAAGGTCCATATCGCGCCGCTCGGCCTGATCGCGGACGAGGGGGGCTGGATCGTCGCTCCGTTCCGGCCGTCGACGACACTCGACAATCTCCGCGCCACGCCCTACGCGGTCGCCAATTTCACAGACGATGTGCTGGTCTTCGCCGGCTGCCTCACCGGCCGCAAGGACTGGCCGACACGTCCATCGACCCATGTCCCCGGCGCGGTGCTGGAAGGCGCGCTCGCCCATGCCGAACTCGCCGTTGATCGTGTCGAGGAGGACGAGCAGCGGCCGCGGTTCCATTGCCGTATCGTGCACGAAGCTAGCCACGCGCCGTTCAAGGGCTTCAACCGGGCGCAAGCCGCGGTGATCGAGGCAGCCATTCTCGCCAGCCGCCTGCATATGCTGCCGCGCGAGAAGATCGAGCGCGAGCTTGGCTATTTGCAGATCGCCGTGGAGAAAACCGCAGGCCCGCGCGAGCATGAGGCATGGCGGCTTCTCGTCGAGAAGATCGAGGACCATTACAAGCACGCGCCGTCGCGCCCGTGAAATGCTAGGCTCCGGCCGAAAGGGACGATTCATGCTTCCATGCCGGATCGCGGCTATTTGCGTCTGTGTTTCGCTGCTGGCATGGGGGGTGCCGGGTCTCGCGGCGGCGGAGCAAGCCGCCGACGACGGAAAAGCGATTCTCGAGGCAAATTGCGGCCGTTGTCATGCGATCGAATCTGCCGATTCGAGTCCGCTGCCAGAGGCGCCGCCGTTGCGCCAAATCTATGTGCAATATCCGATCGAGCAATTGGAAACAGGCTTTGCCGAGGGCATGGGCTCGCGGCATCGCGACATGCCGCAGATCCAATTCTCCGAGGAGCAAGTCGCCGCGATCCTCATCTATCTCGGCACGATTACCGGCATCGATCCGGCCTCGCGGCCGCGAAGTCCGGTTCCTGGCGAAACGCCACCCTGATGCACGAAGGAAGCAGGTAGCCGACCGTACAAACTCGCCGGAACCATCCGCCGCGTAAGACGTAAGGCGAGTGACTGTCGAACAGGAGTTCAGGATGAGAGTTTGCATGTCCGCTGCCCTGGCAGCGTTGATTGGCTGGTTGTCGCTCACCGGATTGCCGGCTGAAGCCCATCACGGCTGGAGCGCCTACGATGCCGACAACGCGATCAAGGTCAAAACCAAGATTGAGACCGTGCGCTATCAAAACCCCCACGGCGAGATCGACATCCAGCATGACGGCAAGCTCTGGGTCGTGGTTCTCGCTCCGCCCGCGCGCATGCAGGCGCGGGGGCTGCCGCCCGAAGACTTGCAGCAAGGGGCGACGGTCATGATCGAGGCCTATCCGAAGCGAAATGGCGAGCCGGAAATGCGCGCGGAGCGCATCACGGTCGGCGGCAAGACGATCGAACTCCGCTAGCGGGAAGCCGGCGCCAGGCCATGGAGCAAGGTTCGACCGGTCCGCCCGGCTGGCTCCTGACACTGGCCACGACTCTGGAGTCCTCGCCGCTTGGCGCCGCCATGCGGGACTCGATCTTTCTCTACCCGCTGGTCAATGTCGTGCATCTGGCCGGTCTCGTTCTCGTCGTTGGCGCGATCGGCCTGCTCGATCTGCGTCTCTTGGGAGTGGCGCGCCAAGTCTCCGTCGCTGCCGTTTATCCCATCCTCACCCGGATCGCCGTGCTCGGCATTGTCGTGCAAATGTCGAGCGGCCTGATGCTGTTCGCCGCGGAAGCGTCGGCCTTGCTGCGCAATGACGCGTTCCTGCTGAAGATGCTGCTGTTCGCCGCGGCGCTAGCGAATGCCGGCGTCTTCCGCCTGGTGTGGCGGCCGGAGATTGCGGCATGGGATGAGCATGCGCCCTTGCTCGGGCGTGCCCAAGCGGCGCTGTCGCTCGTGCTGTGGATCGCGGTGGGCGTGCTGGGCCGGCTGATCGCCTATCTGTGAGCCTGGCGGCCGGCTATTTTGGACCGAGGTAAGGATCGGTGTAGCGCGCGTCGCGGCAGGCCCGGCCGTCCCAGTAGCGATATTCGCCGCAGCTCAGCGGGCGCGGCGGGGGCAGCACCACGATGGCGGGAGCCTCGATACCGACACCGACATCGACGTCCGCCCCTGGCACGACGTCGACGCCGGGATAGCCGGCACCTGGGTAGACCGCGCCGGGATAGATCGCTTCCGGACCGCAGCCATAGCGCCGGCAGTAACGCCGCCAGCCCGCCTTTTCGATCAAGCTCAGCGAAGCCGCCGGCGACGCCACGACCCCCGGTGCAGCGGACGTCTGGCCAACCACGCCGAACGCCACTCCGCCCGCGAGGATTGTCACAAGCAATGCAACCTGCCGCATTCGGCGCCTCCCTTTGCCCGGTCCATGATACACTTCCCAAAGTTCCGGCAATAAGGAAACGATCTTGGGGGGCAAAGCGTTGCGTAACGTCCTAAACAGGAGGTCAAAATGTCCAACATCTTCGGCTCGGATTCCGGTCAAGCACTCCCCGGCGGCAATATCGCCAAACCGCTGATCATCGCCTTGCTGGCGCTGCTCGCTTCGCGGGCTTTCGGCGGCAAAAAGGAGGCGCCTGCGTCCGAGATGCCAAAGCTGCCTGAGGAACTGCCGGACGCCGCGCAGGGAGGCTCACCCGGCAGCGTGCTCGACGGTCTTGGCGGGCTGATCGATCAGTTTCAGAAGAAGGGCCTGGGCGACGTCGTCGATTCCTGGGTCAATCGCGGCCAGAACAAGGATGTCGCCCCCGATCAGGTCTCGGTCGCGCTGGGCGGCGACGTCGTCGACGAACTGTCCCGCCGCACCGGGCTTTCCCGCGATCAGGTAGTCGACCAATTGGCCCGTATGCTGCCGAATGTCGTTGATAATTTGACCCCCGACGGCCGTCTTCCGACACGGCAGGAAATTATGCGGCTAATGTCCTAGCCGCGTAATCACTGTGAACCGAGTCCAGCCAAGAGGGGTCCTACATGTCGATCCTAGCCTGGATTGTCTTGGGTCTGATCGCCGGCTTCATCGCCAGCCGGATTTACGAGGGCAGCGGTCAAGGCCTATTACTCAATATCGTGCTTGGCATCGTCGGCGCCGTAGTCGGCGGCTACCTGTTCAGTGCGCTCGGAGCGACCGGCGTTACCGGGTTCAATATCTGGAGCATGATCGTCGCCGTCATTGGCGCGATCATCGTGCTTTGGCTCTACAACGCGCTGGCCAAACGTTGATTTGACGGGAGAGGTGAGCGCGCGCTCACCTCGTTCCGCTCGGATCTGCGCCGGGAATTTCGCTTGCCGCGAGGATGCCGACCGCGACTGCCGGCGCGCAGGTGGCGGCCATGTCGCGTGCGCCCGGTGCGCAATCGAGCAAGTCGGCGAAATCGCAATAGGCGCGGCCAAGCCGTTCCGCGACGCGCCGAGCCGCAAACCGCCCGCAACCCGCGCCAATCACCGGCGCTTCAGCCGGCATCGCCTCGCGCCCGAGCAGCGCCGCGGCTGCGGCTTCGATCTCGGCGAGCTGGCATTCGGCGAAATAGCCGGCGAGGTCGGCGAGCGCGAGCAAACCTGCATCATTCAGATCGCGACCGAGCATGCGCGCCAGCCGCGCCGCGCTTTCCTGGGTGCTCTTCCCCTTGAGGTCGGGCGTGGGGTAAGGGTCGGCGCCCTCAGGTAGTTCGCCGAGCATGCGCCAGACATCCGCCATGGTGGCGAAGCGCTCGGCGGCAATTCCTTGCGAACGCCCGTCGAACGGCGCCGTCCGCGCCAGCGCCATCACCGGCGTGCGTACCACTCCGGCATAGATCAGCTCGCCCGCGGCGAGGCGCTCGCCGTCGCTGTTGCCGCGCGCCATAACCGCTCCGCCTTTCTGCGGGATCAGGTCGGTGGTGGTGGTGCCGATATCGATCAGCAGCCCATCTGGGACGAGTGCCGCGGCCAGCACGGCGCTTGCGTGCCAATTCGCCGAGGCGACTTCCGAGGAATGCTCAACCGCGCGAATGCAGTCGAGAAACCCAGATGGACCGGCGTAGAACCGCGCCTCGCCATCGGTCGCATCGCGCATCATCCCGACCAGATAGGCGACACCCTCGCTACGGTCGGCGAACACGTCGGACAGTTCGCCCGTCATAGTAACGGCATGTACGTCGCCGTCCGGACAGAGGCTAAGCGCATCGGCCAGGGCGGCATCGAACTTGCTCGGGTCTTGCCGCACCGGGCAGGGAATTTGCGCCACCATCGACACAAGCCCGTTTTCGATGCAGGCGAGCTTCAGATTCGCGCCCCCCAGGTCCCAGCCGATCACCGTCGTCATTTTGTCCTCTTTCCGCGCGACCAGCGTTATAGGTGATCCAGCATGCGTGAAACGAGCGAATTCACCGTCATCCCCGCCCTCGACCTCAAGGGCGGCGCGGTCGTTCATGCCAAGGGGGGCATCCGCGCCAACTATGCGCCGGTCGCAAGCCCGTTCGGAGCGTCGGGCGATCCCGTGGCGATCGCCCGTGGCCTGCTCGCGGCCACCTTGTCACCCGCGCTCTACATCGCCGATCTCGATGCCATCGCAGGCACCGGCAATCATTTCGAGCTGGTGCGCGGGCTTGCCGATGCGCTGCACGGCACCGCGCTCTGGATCGACGCGGGCTTCGCCGATGTCGCCGATTGCGCCTTCTGGCTGCCGCTCGGCGCGACCCTGGTGATCGGCAGCGAGAGCCTGGCCACGACCGAGGACTGGCGAGCCATCCGCGATGCGTTCGACGGTGTCGTGCTCTCGCTCGATTTTGCTGCCGACGGACAAAGGGGGCCTGAGCCGCTGTTCGGTGATCCGTCGCTCTGGCCGGAGCGCATCATCGTGATGAACCTCGCCAAAGTGGGCACCGGGGAGGGCCCCGATTTCGAACGGCTCGAGACTGTGCTAAGCGGGGGGCCGGATCGTTCTGTGTATGCGGCCGGCGGCGTGCGGAATTCGCAGGACCTCGCCGCCATCGCCGCGTTCGGCGCATGCGGCGCACTCATCGGCACGGCACTGCACACGGAAGCCATCACGCAAAATGAGATCGCCGCCCTCTTGCGAGAGCGGCGATCCCGATAGGCGCGCTGGCGCGCTATTCCTCAGAAACCCAGCTTTTGGAGCCACCGCCGAATCGGGCCCGGACCGCCTGCTTTGCCGGGTTGCCCCCGACCTGGGGGTTCTCCTTTTCAACCAGCCGCAAACGGATGGTGCGCGGCGTCCTTCTTCGAGGTGACCTCGGAGGCCTTCGGCTCGCCCTTGACGGCGCGGGCTATGGCTTCCTTGGTGGCCTGATAGTTGAAGTCCTGGATCTTCTTGTCGTCCTTGGCTTCCCAGTGAATGAACACGCCGACGCAGACGAACAGATCGTCAGCCTCGTTGGCGGGGATCACGCCTTCAGCCACGGAGTCGGCGACGGCCTTGGCCACGGCATATTGCGCCGGACCGAACATCTGGACCGCCTGGCGGGCGTCCTTGATCGTCACCTTGTTGTAGAGAATCGTTGGGGGCTTGCAGAGGAGGTTCGGCGCGACCACCGCGAGCAGGGTGGTGAAGCCGTCCTTGTTGTTCGTCAAAGCGTTGCAGAAGGCCTGCTCCACGGCGCCGCCGCGGGGACCAATCAACAGATCGATATGGGCAACTTCGTTGCCGTCACCGACGAGCGACTCGCCGACACAAGTACCACTAATTTTGGCCATGAAACTAAGCCCTCCCTAGATGCTGAAACGACAAAACAGTTTGCGCCGCCCCGGATCACCGCCGGCGGCGAGCCGACGAAAGTGCTTGGCTGAACGCGCCTCCGTCCGCAACTCCTGGTTCCGAGCCACGCGGGCTGAACATAAGCCGGGCGCGGAAGGATCGGCAAGTCGATTATTGACCGAATCGGACCGTTTTTTGGCTCAGTTCGTACGCTCCAGGAGGCTTAATTCATGCGCGAACAGGGTGGCCACGGTCAGATCGGCCGAGGTGCCTGGATTCAATCCCCGTTCTTTCAAGGCCCGGTCGAACGCGATCAGCGGGGCGGTCATGGCCTCCGGCGAAGGGCACTCGGTCAAGCTCGACTCGATTGGCCGCGCCTCCTCACGCACTTGCGCGGCGACCCTTTCGCCGAATTTCCGCTCGATCAGTGTGTCGGGGACATGGGCGAGAAACCCGAGATAGACGCGGGCCGCCGTCCAGGCCCGATCGCCCCAGTGGTCCTCGGCACGGGCCAGCCATTCGAGGCCGAGCCTGAAGATGTCGTCGAAATCGTGGGTGTAGTTCCAGGCGATGCGGTCGCGCGTCTCGGCCGCCCCCATCGCCTCGAGCAAACTCACTTCGGGCTCGGCTTGGACGTCATGCTCCGGCGCCGTGCCCAGGCCGCCCGGCCTGGCCTCCCGGATCGCGAGATAGGCTTCGCGCGCATCCGCGACGGTAAGCCCGCGCAGCACACGCTGTAGCCGGCCGTGCAGATCGCCCGGCCGTGGGGCGAGGGCGGCTTGCGCCAGCGGCGCGCAAAGTAAAATGATGCCGAGATTGGTGTTCTGCCCGGCCGCTCCGCGGGTCGCCTCCACCGCGAGCCTGATGCGTTCGCCCAGGGCGAGACCCTTGCGGCCGATCGATGGCGCCGCGGCCTCCGCGCTCGCCACGAAATCGGCGACCGTCATGTTATGGCCATCGCTAAAGCGATGCACATTGCCGGGCTTCAGCGCATCGAGTTCGGCAAGGCAGGCGTCGAGGAAGGCTTGGGCAACGGCACGGGGCTGGGGCGACCTGGTCAAGCGCCCTCTCGGCCTTTAAGCCGCTCTCTCGGCAGGGCCACGTCGAGAAAGGCGTCGACGAGGC
>JAWOJH010000234.1:0-4910 GCA_046481725.1 Methyloceanibacter sp.
TGCGGCCGCATCGCGTCCCACTCCTCGAAGCGGAGCGGCCGGTTGTCCATGCAGGACGGCAGCCGGAATCCGTATTCGGCCAGCGTCGACTTGCGCCGGTAATCGCCCCGGAACATGCCGCCGATCTGCGGAATGGTGACGTGACTTTCATCGACGAAGACCAGCGCATTGTCGGGCAAATATTCGAACAGGGTAGGCGGCGGTTCGCCGGGCCTCCGTCCGGTCAGATAGCGCGAATAATTCTCGATGCCGGCGCAGGAGCCGGTGGCCTCGATCATCTCCAGATCGAACAGAGTGCGCTGCTCCAGCCGCTGCGCTTCCAGTAGCCGCCCGGCGCCCTGCAACTCGTTGAGCCGCTGCTTCAACTCTTCCTTGATGCCGCGGGTTGCCTGCTTGAGCGTCGGCTTCGGCGTCACGTAATGCGAATTGGCGTAGACCTTGACCAGGCTGAACTCGTCGGTCTTGTGCCCGGTCAAGGGGTCGAACTCGGTCAGGCTCTCGACCGTGTCGCCGAACAGCGAGATGCGCCATGCGCGATCCTCGAGATGCGCCGGCCACAGTTCGATCGTATCGCCGCGGACGCGGAAGCTTCCGCGCACGAAATTCGCATCGTTGCGCCGGTACTGTAGTGCCACGAGATCGGCCATCAACTGGCGCTGCTCGACCTTGTCGCCGCACTTCAGGCTGAAGGTCATCGCCGTATAGGTTTCGACCGAGCCGATACCGTAGATGCAGGACACGCTCGCCACAATGATCACGTCATCGCGCTCGACCAGCGCCCGGGTGGCCGAGTGGCGCATGCGGTCGATCTGTTCGTTTACCGAGGAGTCTTTCTCGATATAGGTGTCGGTGCGCGGGATATAGGCCTCGGGCTGGTAATAGTCGTAATAAGACACGAAATACTCGACCGCATTCTCCGGAAAGAAGCTCCTGAACTCGCCATAGAGCTGCGCCGCGAGCGTCTTGTTGGGGGCGAGCACCAGCGCCGGACGCTGCGTGGCCTCGATCACCTTGGCCATGGTGAAGGTCTTGCCCGAGCCGGTGACCCCGAGCAGCACCTGTTCGCGCTCATGCGCATTCACCTGCGTCACCAGCTCGGCGATGGCATGCGGCTGGTCGCCCTTAGGCTTGAGTTCGGACTGGAGTCGCAACGGCACGCCGCCCTCGCTCTTCTCGGGGCGGGGAGGGCGGTGCGGCGTGAAGCTCGGCGCCACCGCGCCGGTGACCAGCGGGTGCTCCTGCATCAAGGGCTGCGGCGCTTCGCCGAAACCGGGCGGCCTTCGGTCGGCGCCAATGGGCAAACCGGTGGTCTCGCCCGTGACGGCGCGCGGCTCGGCACGGGAGCCGAAAGTCCGGGGAACGCGATAGGGCATGGCCCGAATATGGCGGCAGGCCGGGGCCTTGGCTAGTGCCTGGGGTGCCTAGAAGTCGTCGGGAGATAGACCGGTGCGGCGCGCAATGCCTTGAGCGAAGGCCGCCGAGCGCGTCGAAAAAAGCCGTTCCGGTCTTGGGCTTAACCGGGACAGCGCGGGCGCAGCGCCGGCGGCTCTGACCACGTCGAGCCGAACCCGCGCGACGTGCACCCAAATTGCCACTTTCGCTCGCGATCATCGTATAATGAAAGAATCGATTGACTCGCCGTATGAGACGGCAAGCCTGGACCAGTGAAGCATGATTCGTGCAAGCGTCCGTCCGTACGGTCGCGCGCGGCATCAAGGCAGAATCGGAGCACAGACCATGGCTACGAAGAAGAGTGGGAAGAAGCGCACGACGAAGAAGAAGGCCACGACGAAGAAGAAGGCCAGTCCGCGCAAGGCCGCACGGAAGACAGCACGCGCGACGCGTAAGACCGCGCGCAAGACGGCACGTGCGGTCAAGAAGACCGCCCGCAAGGCAGCGCGTGCGACACGCAAATCCGCGCGCAAGTCCGCGCGCGCGACGCGCAAAACGGCGAAGCGGGCTACTGCGCGGAAGAAGACCGCACGCAAGACTGCTGCCCGGAAGAGCCCGGCGCGCAAGACGGCCGCCAAGAAGACCACCAAAAAGTCCACGCGCAAGGCCGCTTCAGCCAAGCCGGCCGCGCGCAAGAGCCCGGCATCCACGCCTGCCGCGCCGAAGCCGGTGGCAGCGCCCAAACCAGCAGCCTCTGCGCCCGCGGCGCCAAAACCGGTGACCCCGCCGATGGCTCAGCCCGTCCGGCCGATGGCGCCGGCGTCGCCGAGCCTGGGCGGCGGCATGCCGTCACGTCCGGCTTCGCCGGTGGCGGGCGGTACCGGGGAACCCGCGGCGCCGCGTCCGGCGACACCGTCTTCCTCACCGGGATCGCCGAGCCCGGGCAACCAGCCTTATCGGCCGTCCTGGGCGCGCGACGACGACGACGTATAGCTTTGGAGCTGGATGGGGGAGGGGCGGAGCCGCTCGCTCCCCCGTCTAGTCTTTGACGAGGCCGCCGAGGCCGAGCCGGTCCATGCCTTCGAGCCAGTGGTCGGCTACCATCGGATGGTCGAGCAGATAGTCCTCGGTCGGAACCTCGCGCCGCTCCAGCGCCTGTTGCACGAGCTGAGCGAACTCCTCGGGCTCGCCCTCATCGCGGCCGAGCCACATCAGCGCCACAAGTTCCGCCTGCTGACGCGGCTCGAGTCCTTGGATCTCCTCCACCACCTCTTCGCGGCTCAAATCGTCCTCCGCGTCCTGCAATGCCGAGGAGGGCATCGCATCGTCGGTCGGGTTTGAACCTTCGTCCGGCACCTCCGGCGCTTCCTTGCCCATGAAGGCGCGGACTTTGATGACAAGCCGGCGCAGGTAATCCGGGTCGATCGACAATGTAGCCATGAGTGTGCCTCGTATCCTCCGCTGCCGCACGCGACGCCATGTCAGCACCGGGCCGGGAAACGGTCCTTGATTCCGCTCAACAACCCTCACAACGTCCCAGGCTCCACATTGCTCCGAGAGGGTGCCGCATGATTCCCGCCGCCGCCAGCCCCGGTCTCTGGGCCTATTCCCTGCCGGTTGTCCTGCTGCTTTGTTCCAACATCTTCATGACGTTCGCCTGGTACGGCCACCTGAAATACAAGGCGGTGCCGCTGGTCACCGTGGTGCTGGTCAGCTGGGGGATCGCCTTCGTGGAATATTGCTTCGCCGTGCCTGCAAACCGGATCGGCAGTGCGGTCTACTCGCCGGCGGAGCTCAAGACGATCCAGGAGGTCATCACCCTGGTCGTCTTCGCCGGCTTCACCGCGCTCTATTTCAACCAGCCGCTCAGCCTGACGCAGGGTGCGGGCTTTGCACTCATTGCTTTCGGCGCGCTGCTCGTGTTCCGGGGCCAGGCCTAGAGGCTGGTACGAAAACGCGGTTTTAGCGTGAATGGGGGTGTAGGCCCCTGGAGAACGCCCGGAGGCCGCCGGGGGCTAGACCCCCCTGAACAGATTGCCGATCGCCAAAATGACATAGGCGATAATGGCCACCCAGAATCCATTGTCGCTGATGATGGGAATCGCCACGAATTTGCCAATAACGGCCAATGCGGCCAAAATTATCGAGATCATAAAGACCATGGTTGTCGGTGCCGACAGATTCATCGCTAGCCCCTCCCTCTTTGTTGACGAGCGGACTGTAATCGTTTTCTCTGAAAATAGGGAGCGGTTAACGGGACCGCTTGGGGAGGCCAACCTCAAGCTTAGAGGCCGTCGAAGGCTCGAGGAAAAGGAGGCGAGGTATGCGTCCGATGATGCGGTTGGTGCTGGGAGTTTTTGTCCTGGTCGGGATCATGGCGGGGGTCGCCTTCGGCTTGCCGGCCCATGTCACGGTGACAAGGTCGAAGTCGATCAGCGCACCGGAATCGATCGTTTTCCCGTATCTCAACAATCTGCACGAGTTCAACGAATGGTCGCCGTGGCAGCTGCGCGATCCGGAATTGAAGGTGACCTATGGCGGGCCTCAGCAGGGCAAGGGCGCCCAGGTGAAGTGGACGAGCGAGAAGCCCACCGTCGGCTCCGGCAGCATCGAGATCGTCGAAAGCGATCCCAATCGCAATATCGACCTGGCCGTCGACTATAACGGCCTCGAGGGCATCGGTTCCTATCGGATCGTGCCGGATGGCTCGGGCAGCAAGGTCACCTGGAATTTCATCTACGAGTCCGGATCGAGCCCGTTGAAGCGGTGGAAGGCCCTGATGCTCGACGGCTTTGTCGGCGCGGAATACTCGGCCGGGCTTGAGCGGCTGAAGGAAAAGATCGAGGCCCAGCGGCGGCCGACCGTGCCGAGCTTCGGCTTGACCCCCGAAGGCATGCCGATCCAGCCGGGCCAGCCCGGCGCGGCGTTGCCGTCCGGCGCGGTTCCGCAGGAAGGGGCCCTGACCGGCGCGGTGCCCGGAGCCGAAGCTCCCGGTGAGGATGCCGAGGCCGAAGCGGCCCCGGCGGCAGCCGAAGCGCCTGCGCCTGCGCCTGCCCCGGCGCCGAAGCCGAAGAAGAAGCAGCAGCGGCGGCAGTAAGCCGGAAGATCGGCAATAAGCCGGAAGCGGTATTCGGATTAGAGCTTGTGCTCTCCCATTTTTTCTTGATTTCCAGGGATTGCGATAAATAATCGTGAGCCAGTTTTAAATTCCTCATATCCAGATACAAAGCACCTATTTCGTGAAAAACTGAAGCTTTAAGTTCTGAGAGTTTCAATGAATCGGTTATTTTTTTTGCCTTAAGAAACATTTCCATAGCCAAATCGTAGCGATATTGATGATCGTAGGTTTTGCCAAAATTGATCAAGGCCTGGACACATTGTTCAGGTTCATTATTTTGTACTGATGCTTCATGAGCAAGACGGGCATACCGATACCTCAAATCCAGTGAATCGGAATTGGTTTGGGAATATAATTGATTATAATACAAGGCTTTTGAAGAACCAGAACGATATCCGGA
>JAWOJH010000209.1:0-4079 GCA_046481725.1 Methyloceanibacter sp.
GTTCCCTTCTTCGTCAAATACGGCGTTTCGGCCACCTATGTCGGCCACCCGGCCATCGAGACCGGCGCCGAACGTGGCGACGGCCCGGCCTTCCGCGCGCGTCACGGACTCGATCCGCAGGCGCCGGTGCTTTGCGTGCTCCCCGGCAGCCGGACCGGCGAAGTCGGGCGCATGCTCCCGGTGTTCGGCGAGGCCCTGGCACTGCTCAAGGACCGGTTTCCCGATCTTCAGATCGTCATTCCGGTGGTCGACTCGGTGGCCGGACGAGTCGCCGAATTGACCCGCGACTGGCCGCTACCGGTGGTGCTCGTCGGGAACATGGCCGAACGCTACGACGCCTTCGCCGCCTCGAACGCCGCCATGGCCAAATCCGGAACCGTCACCTTGGAGCTTGCGCTCGCCCGCGTGCCGATGGTGGTTGCCTATCGGGTCAGCCCGGCCACCGCCTTCATCGTCCGCCGCATGGGCGTCGCCGTCGAATTTGCGTCGCTGGTGAATTTGCTGAGCGGCCGCGCGGTGGTGCCCGAGCTCATCCAGGAGGACTGCACCGGGCCGAAGCTGGCCGAAGCGGTGGGCAAGCTGCTCGGTTCGGCCGCAACGCGCGAAGCGCAGCAGGCGGGCTTCAAGGAGGTCGTCGAGGCGCTTGGCGACCCGCACCCCTCCCCCAGCGAGCGCGCCGCCAGGCTGGTGCTCGATATCGTGCGCACCCGCGCGCCAGCGGGCGCGGCTTCTAGCCCCGGCTAACGGCTAGCCCCGCTTCGCTCTCAGCGCTCTCAGCGCTCTTAGCGCTCTTAGCCGCCACATCCGCCGTCATGGCCGGGCGTACAAGCGTGTCATTCCGGGCCTCGACGTGAGCCTGTAATCCCCACGCCGTCATGGCCGGGCCGAAGCGCCCCGCGACCCTTGGGTTGCGGTCGGCGCGCCCGAGTCCCGGCCATCCACGTTTTAGTTGGCCGCACGGAAATCCGTGGATGGCCGGGACAAGCCCGGCCATGACCGGAGAGTCGTGTCGTAGGTAAGAACCTGGTCGGCCGCTAAGTCCTACCCCGCGGCGGACGCGCCGATGATGCCCCGCACCTGTTTGAGATGCGCCTCGATGCTCTCATTGATCATGCTGGCGACCCGCAGAGCCTCGCAGCCGGCCCAACCGTCGACCAGGGGCTTCTTGCCCTCGAGGATGCAATCGAGGAAGGCGTCGATTTCGTTGGCGAGACTGTCCTGCTTCTCGATCTCCAGCGTCTCGGTGGCAATTGCCGCGAGACCCTCGGTCAGGGGATCGCCGCGCAGGCTATAGCCGTAGATCTTGCCTTCGCCGAGATCGCAATTCAGATAGCGGTTATGCCCGAACACGCGCATGCGCCGCTCGGTCTTGTAGCTGACCCGGCTGGCCGTCACGTTGGCGACGCAGCCCGACTCGAAGGTGATGCGGGCATTGGCGAGATCGACGCGCTTGCCCAGCACCGGCGTGCCGACCGCATCGACCTGGGCGACGGGCGAGCCGACCAGGCCGATGATCATGTCGATGTCGTGGATCATCAGGTCGAGGATCACGTCCACCTCCACCCCGCGCTTCTTCCAGGGCGCGATCCGGTAGCTCTCCACATAAAGCGGCGAGCCGATCATGTCGGCCAAGGTGCGGTAGGCGCTGGAGAAGCGCTCGATATGTCCGACCTGCAACACGGTTTGCCTGGCTTCGGCGAATTTGGTGAGGTCGCGCCCGGTTTCCTCGCTGTCGGTGAGCGGCTTCTCCACCAGGACGTGAATGCCGGCCTCGATCATCTCCCGCGCCACGGCGTAATGCAGCGGCGTCGGCACCGCCACGCTGACCGCGTCCACCTTGCCGATGATGCGGCGATAGTCCGACACCGGCTCGCCGCCGAACTCGGCGGCAACCGCGGCCGCCCGCTCCGCATCCGCATCGACGATCGCGACCAGTTCGGACCGGGGATTGCGCGCATAGTGATTGGCGTGGAACCGCCCGAAATAGCCGACGCCGACGACGGCAGCTCGCACCGGGTTTGCCATCGTGCTACCCGGCTCCCCTACTCGGCCGCATCGGCGATGCCGGGTTTCGACGCGCCGAGCGCGGCCCGAACCGTGTCGATGATGAAATCCTGCGCCTCGGGTTCGAGATAAGGATGCATCGGCAGGCTGATCACCCGCTTGGCCAAGCCCTCGGCCTCCGGCACGCCGTCCGGGGCTGTCGGCATCGCCCGGTAGGGCGGCAGGGTGTTGAGCGCGTGCGGGTAATGGATTGCCGTCGGCACCGCGGCCTCCCGGCAGGCTGCGGCGAGCGCATCGCGCTGTTCGGTGACGATCGTATATTGCGCCCAGACCGAAGTTGCGCCCGGCATCAGGTGCGGCACCTCGGCCACCGCGGCGAGGCGTTCGTTGTAGCGATCCGCGCATTGCTGGCGCGCCAGGATCTCGGCCGGAAACAATTTGAGCTTCTCCAGCAGGATCGCCGCCTGGATCGAATCGAGCCGGCTGTTCAGGCCGAGATATTCGATCTCCGCCATGTCGGGGCCCTTGCCGTGATTGCGCAGCGCCCGCAACCGGCTGGCTCGCGCCTCGTCGCACGTGAACACCGCGCCGCCGTCGCCATAGCCGCCGAGCGGCTTGGAGGGATAGAAGCTGGTCGCGGTGTAGTCGGCCAGCGTGCCGACCTTCTTGCCGTCGAGGCTCGCGCCGAAACTCTGCGCCGCGTCGGCGACCAGCAGCAGAGCCTCCGCCTTGGCGATCTCGCGAAGCGCGCGATAATCCGCCGGCTGACCGTAAAGATCGACGGCGATCACGCAAGCAGGCTTCAAGCCGCGCGTCTTGGCGGCCGCGATTGCCGATTTGAGGCTCCCGGCGTCCATGTTGAAGGCCTCGCCGACATCGACGAAGACCGGCGTCGCGCCCACATGGGCGGCGACTTCGACGGTGGCGACGAAGGTAAAAGCCGGCACGAACACGGCGTCGCCGGGGCCGATATTTTCGGCCATCAGCGCCAGCAGCAGCGCGTCCGTGCCATTTGCGCAAGTGATACAATGCCTTGCGCCGCAAAACGCCTCGAGCCGGCGTTCGAGTTCGGCGACTTCCGGCCCGAGAATGAACTGGCCGTGCTGCAAAATCCTGGAGATTGCCTGCTCGACGCTGTCGCCGAGATGCTTGCGCTGCGCGGCAAGGTCGATGAAGGCCGGAATGGCAGGCTTACGCTCTTGGCTCATGCGATCTCACCCCAGACCCGTTTGCCGCATTCTAGCGGAAGATGCGGCGAAATCGGGCTCGAAGAACCTCAATTTTAAGGGGTTTTTGGGAATCCCTCAGCCTCTTCCCGGCCCCGGCGGGCCGAGTACCATAGCGTAGCCCAAGTTTCAAACCCGTCGGCTGCGTCGAAGCGTCCGCGTGATGGGCCGGGCTGGACGGCCCGAAATCCGGCACTTGGGGAAGCCGAAAATCGGTGCTAGCTGAACAGACCTTCTCCGGGGCAACCGTCCGAAACGCCGCCATGCTGCTTGGGTCCGACCGACTGCTCGCCTCCCCGCGCTTGAAGGGATTGCGAGTGGGCATACTCGCCAACCCGGCCTCGATCGATGGTTCGTTTCGCCCCATCGCCGACCGCCTCGCCGCTTCCTCCGGCTGGAAGCTTGCCGCGATCTTCGGCCCGCAGCACGGTTTCCGCTCGGACCTTCAGGACAACATGATCGAGACGCCGCATGCCGAGGACCCAAAGCGGGGCGTGCCGGTCTTCTCGCTTTATAGCGAGACGCGTGAGCCGACCCCCGAAATGCTCGATCTCATCGACGTGCTGTTGATCGACATCCAGGACGTCGGCGCGCGCATCTATACCTTCATCTACACCGTCGCGAATTGCCTGCGCGCCGCCGCGCGCCAAGGTCTGCCCGTCATCGTCTGCGATCGGCCAAACCCGATCGGCGGCGCGATCGAGGGACCGATGCTCGAGCCGGGCTTCGAGTCTTTCGTCGGCCAGTTTCCCATTCCGATGCGGCACGGTATGACCGTCGGCGAACTCGCCCGCCTGTTCAACGAGCAGCATGGCATTGGCGCCGATCTCGAAGTGGTGCCGATGGAGG
>JAWOJH010000054.1:0-3954 GCA_046481725.1 Methyloceanibacter sp.
GTCGCGCTCGTTCAAGGCGGCGGCCTTGACCGTGGGCAGCTTGCCCTGGCCGAGTTCGTCGAGAATGATGTCGAGCGTGTTGTGGGCGCGCTTGAGCGTGGAGGTGAACGCGCTGTCGAAGCGCTGCCCGGTCTGCTTCAGCATGGCGCCGGCGCGATGCGCCTCGATCATGCCTTCTTCGGTGAGGCCGACATCCTTCCAGCCGGTGAAGCGATTGGCCCGGTTCCACTCGCTCTCGCCGTGGCGGACGAGAACGAGAACGCTGTCCCCGCGCGTGGATGGCTTGCTATCAGAACCGTTGGTCATCGCCCCTGCTAAGCCCGGCCCGCATGCATGGGAGAATAGTTGGAGAGAATTAAATTCGGTGCCACCAATGGCCTCCATTCCGGGCCTATTTCCGGCGCCGGCGTTCCGCCTTTTAGTCAAGTCCGCGGCATTTTTCCAGACGCAAGCACCGCGCCGGTTTGTCGCTCAGAGACCAAGCACGTCGCCCATCGCGTAGAGGCCGGGCGCGCGGCCCCTGGCCCAAAGCGCTGCCTTGACCGCGCCGCGGGCAAAGATGCCCCGATCCGTGGCGATATGCGCAAGTTCGATGCGCTCGCCCGGACCGGCGAAGATCACCCGGTGTTCGCCGACCACGTCGCCGCCGCGCAGGGCGGCGAAGCCGATATCCCCTTCGCGCCGCGGGCCGGTATCGCCATCGCGCGCGCGCACGCCCCGTTCGGCGAGCGAGACTTCGCGCGCCTCGGCAGCGGCGCGGCCGAGCATCAGCGAGGTGCCGGAGGGCGCATCGCGCTTGTGGCGGTGATGCAACTCCAGGATCTCGATGTCGAACTCGGGTCCCAGCGCGCGCGCGACTTGCGCCGTGAGCGCCGCCAGCAGATTGACACCCATGCTCATATTGCCTGCCTTGACGATGGTGGCGTGGCGCGCCGCGGCTTCGAGCTTGGCCTCGTCGGCATCGGAGAAGCCGGTCGTGCCGATGACATGGACAATGCGGGCTTGCGCCGCCAGCGCCGCGAATTCCACGGTCGCGACCGGGCTGGTGAAATCGAGCACGCCGTCGGCATGGGCGAACACGGGCAGCGGATCGTCGGTGACGGCGATGCCCAGCGCTTCGACACCCGCCAACTCGCCGGCATCGCGGCCGATCGCGGGCGAACCTGTGGGCTCGATGGCCCCGGCGAGAGTGCAGCCCGGCGTCTCGGCGAGCAGGCGGATGAGCGCTTGGCCCATGCGGCCCGCGGCTCCCAGCACGGCGATCTTCATGTCACTCATTCCCGCTCACCAGGGCATGCGAAGGGCGCGGGCGCTCTGCCAGAACGCCCCGCCACGCGAAACCTCTACGGCGACCTTCTATGACGCAAGTCGCCCTGCTCACAAGTCCGGCTTTGCGTTGGAGGAGGCCAAGACCCGAAACATTAAGTTTCACGCCCAGGCGAACGCCACCTTGCGCAAGGACTGCTCGCCGAAGCTCTCGGCGCCCTCGGCCACGGGCTTGCCACCAAGGCGCAGGTAAAAGTCGCAGGCGGCATCGTTGTCGGTCAGGGCCCAGACCAACAGGCCTTTCAGGCGCAATTCGGCGAGGCGCATGCGGGCGCCGTCGAACAGCTTTTCGCCCAGGCCGAAGCCTTGATAGATGGGATGGAGATAAAGCTCGAAGATCTCGCCCTGGAAGGTACTGCGGCCGAGCCGGCACCGGCCGTAAGTCGCATAGCCCGCCGCCTCGCCGCCGAAATCAAGCACGAGCAGCGAGGTGCGCTTGTGCAGCGCGCTTTCCCACCAGTGAACGCCGCGCCGCACGATCATGCGCTCCAGCGCAAGATGCGGGATGACGCCCTGATAGGCGCCGCGCCAAGCCTCCGCATAGACCGCTGCCAGCGCGGGCGCGTCCTTCAGCTTGGCGGGCCTGACTTGCACGACATCGACAGCCATGACGTTAAGCCTAACGCAGGAAGACAGGGTTCGGCAAACGGGTCGTGGCAAATTTTCTTCGAGAAAATTTCTTCGAGAAGAGGTTTGCACGCAGAAGGAGAGAGGACGGCGCTAAGCAACGTCCTCGGTCAGCCGCGCCCGCTCGGCCTTCTTGCGGTCGTTCGGATCGAGATGGCGCTTGCGCAGGCGGATGGATTTCGGCGTCACCTCCACCAGTTCGTCGTCCTCGATATAGGCCAGCGCCCGTTCCAGGGTCATCCGCAAGGGCGGCGTCAGCCGCACCGCTTCGTCCTTCGAGGTGGTGCGGATATTGGTGAGCTTCTTGCCCTTGAGCACATTGACTTCCAGATCGTTGTCGCGGCTGTGCTCGCCCACGATCATGCCGCGATAGACGCGCGTGCCGGGGTCGATCATCATGGCGCCGCGGTCCTCGAGATTCCACAGCGCATAGGCCACGGCGTCGCCGGCGTCGGTCGAGATCAAGACGCCGTTCCGCCGGCCCAGGATGGTGCCCTTGTGCGGGGCATAGCTATGGAACAGGCGGTTCATGATGCCGGTGCCACGTGTGTCGGTCAGGAGTTCACCCTGATAGCCGATCAGGCCCCGCGTCGGCGCGTGGAACACGAGCCGCTGGCGGCCGCCGCCCGAAGGCCTCATCTCCACCAGATCGGCTTTGCGCTCGGACAGCTTCTGCACCACAACGCCGGAATGCTCCTCGTCGAGATCGATCACGACCTCCTCGATCGGCTCGAGCAAGGCGCCGTTGTCGCCACGCTTGAACAGCACTTTGGGGCGAGACACGGACAGCTCGAAGCCTTCGCGGCGCATGGTCTCGATCAGAATGCCGAGCTGGAGTTCGCCCCGGCCTGCCACTTCCATGGAGTCGCGCTCGTCCGATTCGGTGACACGCAGCGCGACATTACCCTCCCCCTCGCGCAGGAGACGGTCGCGAATCATGCGACTCGTCACCTTGCTGCCTTCGGTGCCGGCCAGCGGCGAATCGTTGACGCGGAAGGTCATCGACAGAGTCGGCGGGTCGATCGGCTGGGCGCGCAGCGGCGTCTCGACCTCCGGCGCGCATACGGTGTGGGCGACGTTGGCGTTGGGCAAGCCGGCGAGCGAAACTATGTCGCCGGCGACCGCTTCATCGAGGCCGAGGCGCTCGAGGCCTCGGAAGGCGAGCACCTTCGACACGCGGCCTTGCTCGACCAGCCGGCCGGTATGGTCGAGCACCTTCACCGCTTGGTTCGGTACGATCGTGCCCGAGGTGATCCGGCCGGTGACGACACGACCGAGATAGGCATTGGCTTCGAGAATGGTGCCGAGCAGGCGGAACGGCCCGTCCTCGACCTTGGGCGGGGCGACATGGGTCAGTACCAGATCGAACAGGAGCTGCATGCCGAGATTCTTGGGTCCCTCGGGCGAGGCGGCCATCCAGCCTTCCTTGGCCGAACCGTAAATGATGGGGAAGTCGAGCTGCTCGTCGGATGCGTCGAGCGCGGCGAACAGGTCGAATACCTCGTTCACCACCTCTTGCGGCCGCGCGTCGGCGCGATCGACCTTGTTGATGACGACGATGGGCTTCAAACCCATTTTGAGGGCCTTCGACACCACGAATTTGGTCTGCGGGAGCGGGCCCTCGGCGGCATCGACCAGCACCAGCGCGCCGTCGACCATATTCAGGATGCGCTCGACCTCGCCGCCGAAATCGGCATGGCCCGGCGTGTCGACGATATTGATACGCGTATTCTGCCAGACGATCGAAGTCACCTTGGCGAGGATGGTGATGCCCCGCTCGCGCTCCAGATCGTTGGAATCCATCGCGCGCTCCGCCACCCGCTGATTATCGCGGAAAGCGCCGGATTGCTGCAGCAGCCGGTCGACCAAGGTGGTCTTGCCATGGTCGACATCGGCGATAATGGCGATATTGCGTAATTGCATATCGGGCCTGAATGCTAAACGCGGGCCAAAGCGGCCCGCGTTGTTATGCACGGGATATATAGGCGCTCCGCCATAAGC